>CAYYPN010000155.1:0-7054 GCA_964473545.1 uncultured Planctomycetaceae bacterium | reverse complement strand
CCACAACACCTTCGCCCAGCATTGATCGAGGTGTCACAAGATTTTCAGGGACGACGACTTATGGCCGGCGCGCTGGGGCCGTCGATCCATACGCCGTCGAGCAGGTGGTAGACCGGGGCGTCGGGCAGGCCGCGCTGGTTGTGCGTGATCCGGGCGATCAGCAGGTCCGCCGCGAATTGCCCGGTCAACTCATGTCGCTGGTCGATGCCGGCATGATGTGAAAACAGGGCGTCACGATCGACGCTGATGAACGCGATGTCTTGCGGCACGCGCCAGCCAAGTGCCTGTATCGCTTCGTATACATAGGTGCCCATCACGATCTGGGGGCGATGCTCGTCGAGCCAGCGGGTGATCCGCGGCACGTGGCGTTCGCTGGTCGATTCCACCCGCAGCAGATCGATCTTCTCATCAGGGCCCAGGTTGTTCTGCGCGTAGTGCAGGGGGTGCAGCATGCCGTGGCCGGTGCGCTGATCGTACTCGCGGCTGACGACCACGCCCAGATGCTTGTACCCCAGCGCGAAGGCCCGGGTGATGGCCAGTTCAATCGCCTGGGCGACATTGCACGCCACACGATCGATCCGCGGCCAGCCCATCGTGAATCCCAGGCACACCGCGGCATATTGTGACCAGGTCAACCCCTCCACCGTGGCCCCGGGATCAGCGAAACTCGCGAAGATGATGCCCGGCGTGTTGCGGTTGTACAGCACACGATCGATCGTCTGCATGGACATGTCCGGATCGTGCGGGCTGTGAACCGCCAGGCTGTAGCCGGCGGCGGCCGCACGCTTCGACGCGCCGAGGTAGGTCTTGTAGACCGCGCCAGGCAACTCGGACATGTCCACAGGGGTCGGCCAATCGATCACGAACGCCAACTGGGCCTTGAACGTCGCGGGCCGGCTGGAGCGGAGGTGGGCCATGTGCGCCGCCGCCAGCGGATTGGGCTGCCAGCCCAGTTTCCGGGCGGTCCGCCATACGCGATCCCGCGTCCCCGGCCGAACACGCGGGTCATGGCGTAACGCCCGGCTGACCGTGGCGGTGCTCACACCGCAGGCTTGGGCAATCTGCCTATACGTTGGAATCGGCACGGATCCACCATAATGCAACGGGTTACATCGTTCAAGCCTTGCCCCGCTCCTCTCAGGGGGTACGTTTGCGGATAGCACTTCGTAACGCTTTGCCACGAAGCCGACCGAGAGGCGTTTTGGATTTGTAACTTATTGCTGCTAAGGAGGATCACGATGCACAAGCTTTCCCTTACCGCGACACTGGCCCTGACGCTGGCCGTGGCGGCGTTGACAGCCATGCCCGCCCATGCGGTCAACTACTACCTGCAAGGCAATATGCCCAACGGCAGTTGGTGGGAACAGACTCCCTTCTGGTTCGATCAGCCCAGCGGAGGCGGCAACAACCCCACCGCCTTTGACGGCAACGACGACCTGTTCACCCAGGGCTACACCCTGCGCTCCGGCGGCAGCGGCCGGGAGTTGAATGTCGGATCGTTGACCGTCACCGGTCAGATCAATGTCCAGTCGACCAACAGCACCTCCTCCGTCGCCCACCTGATCGTCAAGGATGGCACACGCTTCGAGCAGAATCGCGCCAACAGCGGATTCACCGTCGACCTGCTCACCATGGATGGCAACACCGAATATCATGCCGACTCCACCGACGGCCTGCACATGATCGCCACCACGATCGAAGGCGCTGGCAATTTTGAAATCACCGGCGGCGCCTACCAGGAAGCCGGGTTCAACTTCGGCAACGCCTCGGCCTACACCGGCGACATCATCCTCAAGAATGACGACGTCACCCTCCGGTTCCTCAATGGCCTGAGCACCCACGGCGGACTCATCGTCGAGGGCACGGACCCGAACATCGCCCTCGACCAGGACGTGACCTTCGTCTACGCCACGATCAACGGCGACGTGCTCAACCCCGGAACCTACAGTTTCGCCACGCTCAACGGTTCCTACGACGAGATCTTTGACGACGGCGGCACCGGCTCGATCACCGTTGTGCCCGAGCCGGCCTCGGTGGCGATGCTGGCGATGGGCGGCGCCCTGATGCTGCGTCGCCGCAAGTAATCAATCGTTCCTCCTCCCGGCGTTGCGTCGAGCTCTTCGGCGCAACGCCGTTTTCCTTTCTGATCAGAGGGCCAAATGCCGCGCCGTGGCTTCACGCTCGTTGAACTTCTCGTGGTCGTCGCCATCATCGCACTGTTGTTGTCCATCCTCCTGCCGGCCATGGACAAGGCCCGCGAACTCGCGAGGCAGACCGTGTGCATGACCAATCTGCGCCAATGCAGCCTCGGCCTGATGACCTATGTCAACGACCATCGCAGCCGCGTCGCCGTGGCCCGTACCCACAGCGGCGGCGACTATCGTTACTGGACCTGGTTTCACGTCGGCGGGCGCAATGCCCTGGACGCCACCGGGTCCCCCACCAGCCTGACCAGCGACGTGGTGTTCTGCCCGTCCAACCCGACCTACGCATCGGCCGTCCGGGATGATCACGGCAAGGACGGCCGCGGCGGCTATGCGATGTACCTCGTCTCGGACCGCTCCCCGAACGAGATCGAGCACGCCAATTTCCATACCACCGTCCACGTCACGGAGGATGGCGGCGGCACCACCCGCTTCACATATCAATATCTCAACGGCTTGCCGTATGCCCCCGCGCAGGTGATCTGGCTGGCCGACAGCCTGACCGCGCCCAGCTACTACCCCAACGGCCCAGTCCCGATGCGCGCCGGGTTCTACGACAACCAGAACGCCCATCACGGCGGCCGCATCCACCTCATCCACGGCAACGGCCAGGCCAACGCCCTCTACTACGACGGCCACGTCAATACCATCACCGCCGACACCGGCTTCGGCAAACACCCCATCCCCTACCACAACTACTACGACAAAGACCACACGCCCATTGACAAGTAGCCGATCCAGGCTCCAGCCTGCCGTCGGTGCGCGCCCGTGCCCGGGGGTTATTCGGCCTGCATGTCGGCGAGGGTGCGCAGCTTGTCGGCCGAGCGGTACTTGAGTTCCTGGCTTTTGTTGTAGACGAAGTGGCCGGGGGGGACGCTTTTGGTGATGAACACGCCGCCGCCGACGATGCAGCCCTTGCCGATGACGGTTTCGCCGCCGAGGATCGTGGCGTTGGCGTAGGCGACCACGTCGTCTTCGAGCGTGGGGTGGCGTTTGACGCCGCGTGCCGCCTGCGAGAGATGCGCCGCGGGTGCGCCGATGGTCACCGACTGATACAGCTTCACCCGGTTGCCGATGACGGAGGTTTCACCGACGACGACGCCGGTGCCGTGGTCGATGAAGAACGACTCGCCGATGGTCGCGCCGGGGTGGATGTCAATGCCGGTGCATGAGTGGGCGTACTCGTTGAGGATGCGCGGCAGCAGCGGAACCTCGAGCTTGAACAACTCGTGGGCGACACGATGGACGAAGATCGCCAGCACACCGGGATAGCAGAAGATGGCCTCGTCGGTATGCCGGCAGGCCGGGTCTCCGTCGTACGCCGCCTGCACGTCCATCGCCAGCATCCGCCGCAACTCCGGCACCCGGGTCAGAAATTCGTCCGCGATGGATCGGGCCTGCTGGGTGCATTGCTCGCACTCATCGCCGTGGCCTTCGCGTTCGAGGTTCTTGGCGTAGCGCAGGGCGTGATCGATCTGCTGGATGAGGGCCCGGCGGGTTTGTTCGACCAGGCGTTCGGTTTCGGACCGCAGGTTCTCGCTGGTCAGCCGGGCGTCGCGGAAGAACCCGGGAAAGACGAGCTTGCGGATGGTCTGGAGCAGTTCGACCGCGTTGTCGCGGCTTGGCAGATATGTGGCGTCGATGTGTTCCATGCGGGGATCCGCCCGATAGGAATCGATAATGGCGTCGACCAGGGCGTGGAGGTGCGGGGTATCCGGTGTGTCGGTGTGGGGTTGGGCCGCCATGCGGACATGGTACGAGCGGTCTGATCGACTCGCCACAATCGCCGGCAGGGTCTGGGGTGAGGTGGAAAAAAGGCGGCGGAGCGCCGAGGCGCCCCGCCGTCGCCGTTTGAGGCTTGCGTCCCGAGGTTGGTCGGCCGAGCGATTTGCTCGAACCCCAGTTGAAGGTGGGTGCGTTCGGTGCTGTCCGGGCCTTCCACTCGTAGGTGGCTTGACCGTCGCGGCTCCGAGGGCGCTCCCTTGGGGTTCGTCTATCGGTTCGAGCAAATACACGCCTCGACCGAGCCGAACCTCTGGATCGCATGACGGGAGGTTATCCCGTCGCCTCCATTATATCGTCCACCGGCCGGCCGGGGCATGCGAAATCCCGGAATTAAACGGCAGTTGACACCCGCGGCCGATCCGTCATAATGCATCCGAAAGGTAGGTGTTGCCATGAGATACGCTCTTGCCTGCACGTTCGTTCTGAGCCTTTTCCTTGTCGCCGGTTGCTCCAATGACCAGAAGACCGCGACGACGCCCGCTCAGGAAGACTCGACGCTCACCGACATCCTGACTCTCAAGCCGGTTTGGGACCTGTTCAGCGGTCCGGATGAGATCACCGCCGCGGAGATGCGTGCGGAGATGGCCAACGATCTGCACACCCCGGCCCAGACCCGCACCGAATACGAAAACCGCACGAGCCTCACCACCATCATCAACGGCCGCAAGTTCAACCAGGACGTCATGCGGACGTTGCTGCTGGATCGGCCCAGCCGCGGGATGGACTACCCGACCAGCCTCGAGTAGCCCGCTCGTTGAGACCGTGAAGATCCACATCCTCCCGCAGGTCGGGAGGATTTTTTTTGCTCGCGACCTTCGGGCCGGCGCGACCAGACCCAGCCATGATCCTCCGTCCCCTGCGGAAACTCTTGCCCCACTCGTTGCCGCTGATGACGCGGCAGAGCTATCGGTATGAACTGATCACCTCGTGCACCATGCCGGTGGCGATCGCCATGGTCGAAGGCGGCGTCGCCAGTGTGCTGGCGAAGAAGACGTTCGACGTGGCGCCGTGGATGTTCGCCGCGATCATGGCCGCGCCCATGTTCGCCAACCTCACCAGCGTGTTCTGGGCGAGGCTGGCGCGGGGGCTGCCCAAGGTCCGGGTCATCAACGCGATCCAGTTCGCCCTGCTGTTGACGGTGGCTTCAATCGCCTGGCTGCCGGTGAGTTTCGCCGGGGGACTGTTGCTGACGGTGCTGGTCATCATCGCCCGCTGCCTGATCGCCGGCATCGTCACCATCCGCAGCACGGTCTGGCGTTTGAACTACCCCCGCTCCGACCGCGGGCGCATCACCGGCCGCCTCGCCCTGCTCGCCAGCATGATCCTCGCCCTCGCCCCGCTGGCGACCTACCGCATCCTCGACTTCGACGAACAGGGCTTTCGCATCACTTACCCCCTGGCGGCGGTGCTGGCGATGATCGGGATGGCCGCCTACTCGCGCATCCGCCTGCGCCGCGAGAAGGAACTGCTCCGCTACGAGAAGCGGCCCGAATCCCAGCCCCAACCGCACGGCGAAACCGGGAGCATCTACGAGTACGACCCGCAGACCGCGCGGCTGAGCGTCTTCTCCGTACTGCGACACGACCCGGTCTTTCGCCAGTACATGTTCTGGCAGTTTCTGGCCGGCGTGTCCAACATGGCCGTGGAAACCGTGGTCATCTATGTCGTGGCCGAGCTGACGCAGGGCATGGCGGACGAGTATTCGCTGGCGATCTTCGTGGGCGTGACGATCCCGATGCTGATGACGATGTTGACGCTGCCGCTGTGGGCGTCGTACCTGGATCGGGTGCACATCACCCGGTTCCGCGTGCGGCAGAGCGGGTTCTGGATCGCGGCGATGCTGTTGACCTGGCTGGGGGCGTGGTTCGGCTTGCTCTGGCTGATCGCGGTGGCGCGGACAATTCACGGGATGGCCCGCGGCGGGGGCATGCTCGCATGGAACCTGGGCCACAACGACTTCGCCGACCGCCGCATGGTCGCGTTGTACATGGGCGTGCACCAGATGCTGACCGGGCTGCGCGGCGCGTTCGCGCCGTTCCTCGGGTTGTTGCTGTATGCCGGCAGCGACGCATTGTCGCTGTATAGCCGCAAGCAGACCGGTACGGGCGTCGACGTGGATGCGGTGGCGACGACCGGGGGGTTGGGGCCGCATGTGTTTCTCGCCGCGGCGGTCGTCTGCTCCATCGCCGCGTTGGGTTTTTACCGGCTGTATCGTTCGGTTCACCGCACGACGGGGGCGGCCTTGCCGGAGGATTGATTGTGAGCGACACTACGCCGCCCATGCGGATCGCTGCGTACAACATTCTCGAAGGCGGCAAGGGTCGGTTGGACCCGCTGGCCGAGACGTTGGGCGTGATCGACGCCGACCTCGTCGCGGTCATCGAAGCCAACGACGCCGACGCCATCGCCTACTTCGCCGCCAGGTACGGCTACGAATACGTCATGGCTGAATCGCCGACGACGCGGTTCCACGTCGCCCTGCTCAGCCGGTGGCCGATCGTCGAGGCGATCAACCTGGGCGTGCGTCACCCGCAGCTCAGTCGCGCAGCCATGCGCGCGACGGTCGGGCTGGACGATGCTGCGTTGCAGCTACTGGTCCTTCACCTGGATTCCGGACTCGGCAGAGACATGGAAGGCCGGCGCATGACCGAGATGCGGGCGCTGCTCGGCGATCTCGACGCCGATCGACCGACCCTCATCGCCGGGGATTTGAATACCAACTCGCCCCATCACCCGGTCGACACGGCGGCGGCGACGCCCGCGGTCAAGCGACGCCTGGACGCCGATCCGAACCTGATCTGTCATGACGTCGTCGAGCTGTTGCACGGACAGGGCTGGACCGACGCGTATCACCGGGCCGAGCCCGACAATCCGGTACACACGTTCAGCACCGCCTTCCCCTCCACGCGGCTGGATTACATCTTCGTCAACGACGCCCTGGCCGAGCGGGTGACCGGCGCCGGCGTCGAACGGCGCGGGTTCGCCCCCTACTGCTCCGACCACTTTCCGCTATGGGTCGACCTGGCCGGCTAGCAGTCTGTCGGACTTACGGCGAGGGCTTGACA
>CAYYPN010000154.1:0-7068 GCA_964473545.1 uncultured Planctomycetaceae bacterium | reverse complement strand
GGCGTACGCATACTGCAGGTACGGCGCGGTGTTCCCGTCCATCGCGAGCATGCGCTCCCAACTGAACACGTAGTCGCGCGTCCGCTCGCCGGCCAGGTCGGCATACTTGATCGCGCCGATGCCCACGACCTGCGCCACCGCCGCCTGCCGCGCGGCGTCCAGTTCCGGGTTCTTCTCGGCAACGATCCCCTTGGCCAGTTCGACCGCCTTGTCCAGCAGGTCGGCGAGTTTGACCGTCTCGCCGCTGCGGGTTTTGAAGGGTTTGCCGTCTTCGCCGAGGACCGTGCCGAACATGACGTGCTCGGCCGCGACGCCGTCGAGCCAGCCGGCGCGTTTCGCCGCATCGAAGACCATTTCGAAATGCTGGCGTTGCCGGGCGTCGGTGACGTAGATCACGCGTTGTGCCGCAAGGTCTCGTACGCGGTGGCGCAGCGCCGCCAGGTCGGTCGTGTCGTAGCCGTATCCGCCGTCGCGTTTGCGGACGATCATGGGGGATTCGTAAGGCTCGACGAAGACCACGACCGCGCCGTCGCTCTCGGCGGCGATGCGTTTTTCAAGCAACTCCTCGACGACGCCCGGAAGCAGGTCGTTGTAAGTTGATTCGCCCCGGATGTCGTTGTCGGTGAGGCCCACGTTCAGCCGGGCGTAGGCCTGGTTGAAGTGGCGTGTGGAAATTTCGATCAACTGCTTCCAGGCGCGCAGCGTCTGCGTATCGCCGGTCTGCAGGCTGACGACGCGTCGGCGGGCGGCGTCGGCGAAGGCCGCGTCCTGGTCGAACTTCCGCTTGGCCTCCTGGTAGAAGCGATTGAGGTGGGCGATCTCGATGTCGTCGCCCTGCCAGCCGGTGTCGACGAGGTGTTCGATGAGCATGCCGAACTGGGTGCCCCAGTCGCCCAGGTGATTCTGTCGCACGACGTCGTGGCCGAGCGCTTCGAGCACGCGGACGATGCAGTCGCCGATGACGGTCGAGCGCAGATGTCCGACGTGCATTTCTTTCGCCACGTTCGGGCCGGAGTAATCGACGACCACGCGCCGCGTCGCCTGGTCATTGCCCACGCCCAGCGTGTGGTCCGCCGCGAGGTCGTTGGCGAGTTTGTCGATCGCTTCACGTCGCAGGCGGAGGTTGATGAACCCGGGGCCGGCGATCTCGGGTCCTTCGCACAGGTCGCCGACGCTCAGGCGCGTGACCAGTTCCTGCGCGATGTCGCGCGGCTTGCGGGCCAGCCGCTTGGCCAGCGACATCGCCACGTTGACCTGGTAGTCGCCGAAGCGGGGGTTTTGAGCCGGTCGGACCTGCGGATCGACATCCGCGACATCGGGCCCGAAGGCCGCGACGAGGGCGTCGGTGACGCGTCGGGCAAGCTGAGGTTGCGGGTCGTGCATGGTCGAATCAGTCTGCTGTGAAGCGATGTCGGGGTCAAGTGGGCGGCGGCGGGGACCCATGCGGCTTGACCATCATGGCGGATGTAGCTTTAATGGTTACGCGAAGGCGGTTTGCGCCTCGCCTGCCCCATTGGGGATCAGTCGGGCTGCCTGACTCTCATGCCGCCCGCCACCCCGTGCCCAGGAGGCCAGTTCATGCCCAGTTCGACCGATTGTTGGGGTATCGAAGTCGGGGCCAACGCGGTGAAAGCGATCCGACTTCGCCGGTCGGGCAGCACCATCAGCGTGGTCGACTTCGACGTGCTGCCGTTCAAGAAGATCCTCACCACGCCCGACACCGACGCCGACGAGCAGATCCGCGTCGCCCTCGACCAGTTCCTGCTCAAGCACGAGGTCAAGCGTTCGACGGTGATGGTGTCGGTCCCGGGCCACATGGCGTTCGCCCGCTTCGCCAAGCTCCCCCCGGTCGAGCCGAAGAAGATCCCCGACATCGTCAAGTTCGAAGCGGTTCAGCAGATCCCCTTCCCCATTGACGAGGTGGAGTGGGACTACCAGACGTTCCAGGATTCCGACGCGCCGGACGTCGAGGTGGGCATCTTCGCCATCACCAAGACCCGCCTGCATCCCTGGCTTCAACATTTCCAGACGATGAACATTCCGGTGCATGGCGTGGTCCTCTCGCCCGTGGCGGTGTTCAACGCCCTGAACCACGACCTCGACCTGGCCGACCGATCCAACGGCACGATCCTGATGGACATCGGCACCCAGTCGACCGACCTGATCATCACCGAGGGCCACCGCGCGTGGCTGCGCACAATCCCCCTGGGCGGCAACCACTTCACCGAAGCCCTGGTCAAGAGCTTCAAGCTCTCGTTCACCAAGGCCGAGAAGCTCAAGCGCGAGGCCGCGACCAGCAAGTACGCCCGCCAGATCTTCCAGGCGATGCGTCCGGTGTTCGTCGACCTGGTCCAGGAAGTACAGAAATCGCTGGGCTATTACCAGTCGCTCAACCGCGACGCGGAGCTCGGCCAGCTCATCGGACTGGGCTCGACGTTCCGCCTGCCGGGGTTGCAGACGTTCCTGAAGCAGCAGTTGCAGATCGAGATCAAGCGACTGGACCACTTCGAGAAGATCGAAGCCGAGGGTCGCGAGGCGGCGACGTTCGCGGAAAACGCCCTGAGCATGTCGCCGGCGTACGGTTTGGCGCTGCACGGGCTGGGCCTGGGCCGCGTCTCGTGCAACCTCCTGCCCCGGCCGGTGATTCGCCAGCAGGTGTGGAAGTCGAAGAACAAGTGGTTCGCCGCCGCCGCCGCGGTGATCGTCGCCGGTGTCGCCGTCGCCTACGGCAGCCTGCAGTGGACCCGGGCCGGCTACAACACTTCCGAAAACGAGCAGCTTCGCCGCGACGTCAGCCAGATCACCGACCGCGCCGCCGACGCCTGGACCGACTGGCAGCAGGCCAGCGCCCAGAACGATCCCCGGCCCAAGATCACCAATCTCAACCGCATGCTCGCGATGCGCACGCTCTGGCCGAGCATCGTCCGCGACGTCGACCAGGCGCTGATGGCCGTCGAGCCCCAGCAGGTGTTGCTCGACGGCAATACCAGCGCGATCCAGCAGATCCCCCGCAACCAGCGCCGCTACCTGGCGATCACCAACATCTCCGCCAACTACAGCTACGCCGGGCGCAGTGCGTCGACCGAGCCGCGCTTCGACGGCCCCAGCATGACCACGAGCACGACCCCCGAGCGCTCGGTCGACTGGGACGCGCGTCCGCCGAAGTACACCATCACGGTCGCCGGCTTCACGCCGTACAACACCGCCGACGAAAGTCAGGCCGACTTCCTCGAAAATCGTTTCATCCAGGCGTTGGCCCAACGCGGCCGCAACGACTCGGGCCCCTACTACATCCCCAACACCTCGAGCATCAAGATCGACAGCATCACGCAGATCACCGGCAAGTCCGACGACAACCCGTCCGGCTCGCCATCCAACCGGTTCCAGGACAGGGACGACTTCGACGGCCCGCCCATGGGCAACCAGGCCCAGGACCAACCCGTCGGACCCCAGGCGATCCTCGAAGCCCAGCCCGGCGACTGGCGATTCGTCATCCAATGGGAAATTTCACTGCGTGACCCGAGCCGGGTCGTCGACGCCCGAAACACGGAGGCGCAATAATGGGTGACAAACTCCAGGGCCTGCTCGCGTGGTTCAAAACCCACCTGACCCTCGTCATCAGCCTCGTGCTCGTCGTCGCGGCGCTGGGCATGCTGTTCGGCGTGGTCAACAACTCCCGGGCCGCGTTCGAAGAAGAACTCGGCCAGCGATCCATCGACCTGAACAGCATCGAGCGGTTCATGAACCGCCGGGTCACCATCCCCTCGGAAGACCCGACCAACCCCACGCGTGAAATCCGCCTGACCGTCAACCCGGCCTCCGTCGAGGCGCTGGAAAAACTGTACCGGCAGATGAACAGCGGCTATCAGCAACTGCTCGAAACCGTGGTGCGGTTCAACCGGGCCGGCCTCGAAGACGACAACCCGCACGACCCGCTGTTGCCCGACCTGTTCCCCGGCCCGGCCAGCAGTGCCGCGGCCTTCAACGCCGCCCGCGCCTACCAGAACACCATCCTGAACCTCTACGACAATGTCCTTGAGGCCGGCACGCCCCCGACCAGCGACGAAATCGACGCCCGCATGGCCTCGGTCGAACGCGACTACCTCGCCAACGCCCTGGGCGCCACGGCCAAAGACGCCAAGCTCGAACAGCAGAAGGCCCAGACCCGCATGAACATGCTGGTCGACCGCGCCCGCAACATCCGCGTCTACGGCGCCCGGCCCAACCTCTCCGGCGGCAACCGGTCGGCGGGCCTGTTCGACATCGCCCCGTGGGCCGTCGGCAACGAGCGCCCGGAGATGGACAGCCTCTGGGCCGGGCAGGTCGAACTCTGGGTTCAACAGGACCTGTGCCACGCGATCCGACTGGCCAACACGCCCGACACCCCCCCGCCCGGCCAGGCCAGCGTCATGACCCTCCCGGTCAAACGCGTGCTCAACATCGACGTGTCCAACGAGTACCACGGCGGCGGCGACACCCAGGCCCAGCCCGACCTGACCCGGCCCCTGCCGACCAACTACGCCAACTCCCCCACCGGCCGCGTGTCCAACGGGCTGTACGACGTGCGCTGGGCCAACCTGACCGTCATGGTCGACAGCACCCGCATCCCCGCCCTGCTCAACGCCATCGCCCGGGTCAATTTCATGACCCCCATCATCCAGTCGATCACCACCGTCGACCTGCAGAAGGAACTGGCCGACGGCTACATCTACGGCCAGGGGGTCGACGTCGTGCAGGTCGAGTTGCGCATCGAGACCCTGTGGCTGCGCCAGTGGACCGCCGGGCACGCGACCCGCGACGCCGCCCGGCGACTCGGACAGGAGTTCAACCCCGGCCTGATGCCGGACATGGTCCGCGTCCGGCGCGGACTGCAACCCCGCGATGAAAGCTTCGCTTCGCGACGCTCCGAGACGACGACCTACGGGCCCGATGGCGAACCCTTCGACCCCGGCGACGAGCGCGATGGACGCCGCCGGCGTGACTGATCCCGACCCGCAACGACCCGGCCCGCCCCACGCATCCGAACGATTCGCTGCTGACATGAGGCGCATGAGATGAAATTCAAGAGCATCAACCCCATCGAACGCCACATCGAGAAGCTCGTCCTGCTGCTCGCCCTGGCGTTCGTCGGCTACATCGTCTGGGCCTACATCTTCAGCAGCAGCGTCCAAGTCGACCTGGGCGCGCGCACCGTCGCGCCCAGCGAGGTCGACCGCATCATCCACCGGCGCGCCCAGCAACTGCAGAACGCGCTCAACGCCCCGGCCGCCGACGAAATCGTCAACACCCGCGTGCCCCGGTATGCCCGGCTCTACCGCCGGAATCTGGCCGACCCCATCACCCCCGCCGCCCCGCAGGAGGGCGTGGGGCCCGACGCCCTGGCGTGGCGGGTCGGTCTGGCCGGCAACATGATCGCCTACAGCGCTTCGGGCGAGGGCCCGAGCTGGACACCCGTCGCCAACAAGCCCTACCGCCCGCTCGACGCGCCGGCGGTGCGGGACGTCGCCGCCGAAGGCGGCATGGGCACACTCGCCGACACCGCCGACACCCGCATCCGCGAGCTGGTCAGCCCCACCCCGCCGCTCGATTTCCAGTGGGTCAGCGTCGCCGGCGCGCTGGACCTGTCAGGCATCGTCGAGCAACTACGCCAGGCCGAGGATGAACAGTCACGCTCGATCCCCACGGCATGGGTCAACGAAGGCTGGGCGCTGCTCGACGTCGAGGTCCAGCGGCAACACCGCGAACCCGACGGCACGTGGTCCGAGCCCCAGACGCTCGACTCGATGCCGGACCAGATGATCGTCCGCCAGGCGGTCGAGTCGGTCGAGCCGGACACCGCGCTGGCCCTGGCCGGCTGGGCGCGCGAGCGCTGGCAGGTGATTCTGCAGCCGCCGTTTCCCGCGCTGCGCCAGGGCGGTCCCTGGCACAAGCCCACCGCCGAGGACCCCAACGCCGATGCCGACGATGCCGACGACCCGTCCGACGAGGACCAGGCCGCCGGGATCAAGCCCCCGCAACTGCTTCAACTCGAAGCCGAACTGGAGCAGCTCGAAAGCGCGATTGAAAATGACCAGCGTCTTGTGCAGCGCTACCGCGACCGCAATCGCGAACCGCCGGGCGTGATCACCAATCGCCTGGACCAGAATCAGCGGCGGGCGCAGTTGATCCGCCGGCAGATCAACGCGTTTAGCCGGGGAAGCGGCGCGCCCATGCAGCCGCCGGCGCTGACGCGGCCGTTCGAGCCCGACGTGACTGAACCAGGCGCACAGCCGGGCAGCGGCGGCAACCAGCCGGTGCTCACCGGCCTGCTCGGCAGAGAGTCGGTCGATCTGTGGGCCCACGACCTGATGGTCGAGCCGGATTCAACCTATCGCTACCGCATGCGCGTGGTGACGGCCAACCCGTTGTACCATCGCGCCGTGCCCGAGCCGCAGGCCGACCTCGCCGGGCAGTTCAAGCTCACCGGCGCGTGGTCGAGCTGGTCCGAGCCGGTCAACGTGCCGAGCAACCACTACTTCTTCGCCATCGGCGGGAACGCCGGGGTCGGCTACGCCACCATCGAAACGTGGAAGTTTTACGACGGACGCTGGTGCGCGACCGAGTTCAACGTCTTTCCCGGTGATCCGGTCGGCTCGACCGTCGCCACGTTCCGCATCCTCGGGGCGGCCAACGCCAACGCCAACGATATCGGGGTGGTCGACTTCAGCACCGGCCTCGTCGCCGTGGACGTGGACTTCAACCATAAGCTGCCGTCGGCGCCCGGCGGGCTGGCCGGACTCAATCGCACGACCTTGCGCCTGCTCTACACCGACGGCGACAACCTCATGAGCCGCCTGGAAAGCGATGACGAACAGCGCAGGGACACCCTGCAGGCCAGGCTCGCGCCGCCCAACGACACCACCCCCGACGACCGCGGCAACAACACCCCGCAGAGGCCGGACCGCCCGATCGATCGGCCGATGTTCGACGAGGATGACGACTACCGCTACAACCGCGACCGCATGCCCCCCCCACAGGGTGAAGACATTTACCCTTGAAGACCTCCTGTGAGGGTTCGGATCAGGTAGT
>CAYYPN010000153.1:0-7075 GCA_964473545.1 uncultured Planctomycetaceae bacterium | reverse complement strand
CTGGGCCGCCATGCCCGGGAAGCGGAGGAAGTTGCCCAGGCCCACGGCGCTGCCCATCACCGCCAGGATGACGCCGATGCGGGTGCCCCAGTTCTCGCGTTTGCCGTGGAGGTCGGCCATGCGGTGCGTGCCTCTGGATTTAACCCAAACGGGTGAAGTGACCGGCGATTAACATATCAAACACCGCGCGATTGGCAACCCCCTGAACACCTGCAAGGTCAGGTTTGCCCGTAGTTTGCGTTCGATGTTTGCCGATCACGCCCGACCTGGCCTAAACTGACGGTGACAGGTCTGAAACGGGAGTCGACCTGCACGCACGACGCACGACCATCGCCCTCATGAAGGAGGTGCTCCATGTCTCATGTGCGCGACATTCTTGCCCAGAAGTCCGGCCCGGTGGAAACGACCAGCCCGACCGCCACGGTGCTCGATGCCGTGGCCGTCATGAACCGACACAAGATCGGCGCGCTGGTGGTTGTCAACAGCGACGACCGCGTCGTGGGCATCTTCACCGAGCGCGATGTGCTGTGCCGGGTCGTCGATGAACGCCGCGACCCGTCCACCACGACGGTCGACCAGGTCATGAGCAACCAGGTCGTCTGCGCCACGATGCAGATGCAAGTCGCCGACGTGCAGTCGGTCATGATGCAGCGGCGGATCCGACACCTGCCGGTGGTGGACGAAAACGATCGGCTGGTCGGGATGATCTCGATCGGCGACGTCAACGCCCACTTCGCCAACGGGCGGCAGGTCGAACTGAAATACCTGCACGAATACATCCACGGCCGCGGCTGAGGCCTCGCTCGCGGGCGGTTAATCCGGCAGATGGATGCGGAAGGTCGAGCCTTTGCCGATCTGTGACTCGACGCTGACGCGGCCGCCGTGCGCGTTGACGATGTGCTTGACGATGGCCAGGCCCAATCCCGTGCCGCCCTGGGCACGGCTGCGGGCCTTGTCGGTGCGGTAGAACCGCTCGAACAGGCGCGGCAGGTGCTCCGGCTCGATCCCCAAACCCTGATCGGCGACCTCGACGATCACCTCGCCGTTGCCCCGGCGGCCACGGACGCGGGTCGTCGTATCCGGCGGGCTGTACTTCACCGCATTGTCCAAAAGGTTCACGATCGCCTGCTCCAGCAGCGCCGCGTTGACCCGCGCGGTGACCTGGCCCTCGACCTCGCGGATCAGGGTAACGTGGCGCTGGTCGGCGAGCATGCGGCAGGACTCGATCGCCGAGCGGATGACTTCGCTCATGTGCGTCGCTTCGACGGCCACGCGGTCGCGCTCGGTGTCCTGCTCGATGCGGGCCAGCGCCAGCAGGTCCTCGACGATGGCGTTGAGCCGATCCGCCTGGCGGTTGACGATCTGGAGGAACCCGATCGCCTGCTCGTAATCGTCGGCGTCGCCGGCGTCGAGCAGGGTTTCCACCGCGCCCTTGATCGCGGTGATCGGCGTCTTGATCTCGTGCGAGACGTTGGCGACGAAGTCGCGGCGAATCATCTCCAGCCGCCGCAGGCGCGTCACGTCGTGCAACACGATCAGCGCACCGAAGCGTTTGCCGGCCGCATCCCGCAACGCCGCGCCGGTCGCCTGGAGATAGCATTCCTCGCCGTGGTGATGCTCGGCATCGTCCGGGTCGACCCGCAGGACCAGGTCCGCCTGTGTGGGTGGCTCAAGGGTCAGCGTCTGTGTGACGAACTGCTGCACTGACGTGTTGCGGATGACCTCCTGGATGCTGCGGCCGACGGCCCGCTGGGGCGTGATCTGGAGCAACGTCGCCGCGGCGCGGTTGAGGCTGATCACCTGTTCATCCAGGTCGACCGCCAGCACGCCTTCGGCCATGGACGCGAGCACCGCTTCCAGCTCGTTGCGTTGCCGGCGCAGGCTGCCGACCCGCTGGCCGAGCTCCTCGGCCATGCGTGACAGGCCATGGCTGAGCCGCCCGATCTCGCCACCGGAATAGGTCGGCAACCGCACGCCGGATTGGCCGGAGGCGATGCGTTCGACGCCGCGCCGGATGCTGCGCAGGCGCAGGACCGACCGCAGCGTGATCGCCGCGAGGGTGATTGCCGCCACGGCCGCGATCGCACAGAGCCAATGCGTTGTACTCGATGCCGCGGCGGTCCACATGGGCTATTCCCCGAACCGGTAGCCGACGCCGCGAATGGTCTGGATCAGTTCCGCGTAACGGTCCAGCTTCCGCCGCAAGCTCACCACCTGCACGTCCACCGAACGATCGGTTACGGCACTCTGTCCGCCGTGAATGGACTCGATGATCTGTTGTCGGGTGAAGACCCTTCCCGGCCGCTCGGCCAACAGCACCAGCAACCGGAACTCCGTCGCGGTCAACTCCAGCTTGCGGTCGTCGACGAACGCCTCGTGGCGATCGGGATGAATGACCAGCCGGCCGCGCTTGATGACGTGTTCCTGTTCGGCTTGGTCCGGCGTGGCCAAGCCCTGTTCCTGCCGACGCAGCACCGCACGCACCCGGGCCAGCAACACCCGCGGGCTGAAGGGCTTGGTGATGTAATCGTCGGCCCCGAGTTCCAGCCCGGTCACGATGTCCGGTTCCTCGCCCTTGGCGGTGACCATGATGATGGGCAGATCCGCCATCGCCGAATCACGCTTCATCCGACGACACAACTCCAACCCGTCCATCTGCGGCAGCATCAGGTCCAGCAGCACCAGGTCGAACCCGCCTTCCCCCAGCAGCCGGGCGCCCTCTTCGCCGGTCAGGGCGACGGTCACGTCGTAGCCGTCCCGGGAGAGGTTGTAGCGGAGCACATCGCACAGGTCCTGTTCGTCCTCGACGACCAGCACGCGCGTGGCCTGGTGGGATTGATCCTGCGAGTGGTCGGCTGTCATCGGCTCGATGATACCCTTTTCAGAGAGGCTGAAGGAGTGTTCTACCCCGCGACCGCCCCAACGACAAGCCCCGTCCGCATCGGGACGGGGCTTTGCGTCGGTCAAGTGGAGGTGAGGGGATTCGAACCCCTGACCTCTTCCATGCCATGGAAGCGCTCTCCCAACTGAGCTACACCCCCATCGGGGCTTTCCTTGCGGGCCGCTCCACTTGCAGGCCCGCCATTCTAGCAATCCCCCGCCACGTGGCAATCCCCGCAGCCAAGCCGGACCTGTCCCACGGACCCCTTCGGGCCAGTCCTCGGAGGTCCGGGTCTGTCATGTCCGACAGGGGGTGGGGGTCTGTCAGGTCGCCCCGCGCCGGCGAACACCAACCTCGCGTACGTACGAGACTTACCACCAGCATTCACGCCGCCGCCCGCATGTCCGTCCCATGTCAGGCCTGACATGGGCGAAAAAAATCTTCGCGCCCGCCAACCCCCGCGAACGCAGCCGATTAGCTGCAAATCGCCCGCTGGGGCGGCCGGCTCGTTGCCACCGCGGCGCGCGCCGGACGGGCGCCGCGCCGGGCATCACATGCGGCGACCCGGGCCGGCGCTGCGCTCTGGCCCGGCGTGGCGCCGGGGGTTACGTGATGGCCAGCAGGTTGAGTAGTGCCGCGTGCTCGGTGAAATCGGGGATGATGAGGTCGGCGCCCGAGTTGAGCAGGCGGGTGCGTTTGGCGGGGTTGAGGCCGCGGCGTTGGACCTCGTCGCTGGCGATGCCGACGGCGACGCCGCCGCAGGCGCGGGCGGCCTCGATCTCGACCGGGCCGTCGCCGAAGGTCACGAACCCCGCGCCGTCGAGCTCGTGCAAATCGTGGTCGGCGATGATCTGCCGCATGACCCTCCGCTTGGTTTCGGTGGTGATGTCCCCGACCGCGCCGTAGATGCGGCCTTCGAACAGGTCGGCGTAACCCATCGCGCGGGCTTCACGGATCACATCATCGGTGTCGGTGCCGCTGGCGAGGTAGAGCCTGACGCCGCGGGCGACGAGGGCGTCGAGCATGGCGCGGGCGCCGGCGATCTGGAAGGCTTCGCTGTTCAACCCGCCGCGCATCAGCTTGCCCATGCGCTGGTCGACTTCGACGAGCAGGGCGTCGTTGTAGATGTCCTTGTATCCCTGGGGGGAGAGGATTTGGTCTTCGGGGACGCAGCCGAAGCGTCGGACCAGCTCGACCAGGCCGTGCATCTGGACGAGGGTCTGCACGCCGGTGGTTTCGTCGATGAATTCCAGGACAGCCTGGCGGACCTCGTCCTCGATCGCCGGGTCATCGTTCCGGGGTCCCATGATGGCCCGGATCATCATCGGCTCCATGACCTGTTCCCAGCCTTCGCGCAGGGTCGAGAGCGTGCCGTCGTGATCGAAGATGGCGTGGGCGATCTGAAGGTTGTCAGGCAGGTCGCGGACGAGCTCGATCCGCGTGCCGGGGTGGTATCGTGCGGTCGGTTGGTCCATGTCGATCAGCTTTCGGTCTCCAGTAGACGTCGAGCAATTCAACGAGCCCATCGCATCGCTGGCCGCTTGCGCATGAAGGGGCGCGCCAGATTATGGGTACGCGGGTCGCTTCTTCGAAGCTGGTCGCCTTGGACCACAGGGCGTGTGCAGCCTGGTCTTGCCGAAGCAGCCAAGCTCGGGCCGCAGGTCGTCGACGGCGATGAACAGGACGTGACGTTTTGAAGTCATGCCGCCGTTATAACCATGGGTTCGGCATACGCCAAACATCCCGGAGCGCGTTGACCGGGAGGGGCAAAGCGAGGCGGACGGGAATCGAACCCGCAACCTCCGGATCGACAGTCCGGTGCTCTAACCAATTGAGCTACCGCCCCTCATGGCGGTGGCCGGAAGGCGGCCTCCGGCGCAGAACGAAAATATTAGCACCCTTGCATGGGCTGTCAAGCCGGTCGTCGGGCGGTGCGACCGATAAGCCCGACCCTAGACGCCGGGTCGATCTGCCGATATAGTACGCCACCTCAACGGTCTTGTCCGATCCGTATGCGGGCCTTGGCGTCCGCTGATCCCACCGATCGAATACGAGCCCGGTTGTGTCGCTCGAACCGGTACGTCCGCGATGTGATTGCGGGACGGATTTGAGCGAAACCCCGCCCTCGGCACTCCGCAACCTGTGGATGTCGGCGGCGACGGATCCGCTCGATCGCGGCCCGGACAGGCCCCATCGCCGGTTCCACGACAGGGACTCGATCCCCGCGCCGGTCAAACCGACCGGGCGGATATCCGTCCCGGAAAGACGTTGTACTGCACATGAAGTTTGCCGATCTGCAGCTTTCCGCGCTGCTCCTCGACACGGTGGCCGCCGAAGGCTACCACACCGCCACCGACATCCAGGCCCGAACGATTCCCGAAGCGCTGGCCGGGCGCGACGTGCTGGGTTGTGCCCAGACGGGCACGGGCAAGACGGCCGCGTTCGCCTTGCCGATCCTGCATCGACTCGATGCGGCGCGCACCGACCGGCGCGATCGCCGGCCGCGTGCGCTCGTGCTCGCGCCGACCCGTGAGCTTGCCCAGCAGATCGCCGACAGCTTCAAGACCTACGGCCGCGGGCTGAAGGTCAGCGGCACGGTCATCTACGGCGGCGTCGGGCAGACCAACCAGGTCGCCGCCATGCGGCGCGGCGTGGACGTGGTCGTCGCCACACCCGGGCGGTTGCTCGACCTGATCAACCAGGGCCACGTCGACCTGTCGCGCATCGATACGTTCGTGCTCGACGAAGCCGACCGCATGCTTGACATGGGCTTCATGCCCGACATCAAGCGGATCATCAGCCACCTGCCGGACCGGAAGCAGACGTTGCTGTTCAGCGCGACGATGCCCGGCGAGATTCGCCGCCTGGCCGATGCATTGCTGCACGAGCCGGCGGAGGTGACGATCGCGCCGGAGAGGCCGGTCGTCGATCGGATTCGCCAGAGCGTGTACCACGTCGACAAGCCGGCCAAGGCGGCGCTGCTGGCCGAGTTGATGCAGAGCCTGCCGGTGAGTCGGGCGATCGTGTTCACGCGGACCAAGCACGGGGCCGACCGCGTCACCCGCCAGCTCAGGCGCGGCGGGACGTCGGCCGAGGCGATCCACGGCAACAAGAGCCAGAACGCCCGGCGCGACACGCTCGACCGCTTCCGCGCCGGCAAGCTTCACGCGCTGGTCGCCACGGACATCGCCGCCCGCGGCATCGACGTCGATGCGATCAGCCATGTGTTCAACTACGACATCGCCCGGGATGCCGAAAGCCACATCCATCGCATCGGCCGCACCGCCCGGGCCGGCGCCGACGGCGCGGCGATCAGCTTCTGCGATCGTGAAGAGGTGCCTTACCTGCATGCGATCGAAAGGCTGATCAACATGGAGCTTGAAGTGATCGGCAAGGTCCCGGCCCACGCCCACCGCCAGCCGGGCTCGCGCGGGCCCAAGCAGAACCAGGCCAAGGCCAAGGCTGACCGGCGCTCGTCGTCCAACCGTTTCCGCCGCCCGGGCAAGCCGTCTTCGGGCGGGGGGCCGGGCCGGCGTCGCCGGGGGCGTTCGACCCGGTCGGCTTGACCGGCGCATTGCTCAAAGCGCGCCCGGGATATAAGATGGTACGCAATCCAAGTTTGTTACGACGTTTCGCTTGGACCGCAAGGCGTCGTTGATGGTGCCGGTACCGTACCCGCACCCCTTTCCCCGTGATGCGTCCGCAGGTCTGCCCCTTGATCCACACCGAACAAGCCCGGCTCGCCTTCAGACGGTCACTCCTGTCTGGAGTCTCGTGATGAAAATCTATGTCGGAAACCTCCCCTTCAGCACCAGTGAACAGGCCATCGAAGACCTGTTCGCCAGCCATGGCCAGGTCGACGAAGTCGCCATGATCATGGACCGCGACACCGGCCGACCCCGTGGGTTCGGCTTTGTCACCATGAGCAACGACGACGAAGCCCGCGCCGCGATCGAAGCGATCAACGGTACGGAACTCGACGGTCGTACGCTCAACGTCAACGAAGCCAAGCCCCGCGAAGGCCGCGGCGGCGGTGGCGGCGGTGGCGGACGTGGCGGCGGCGGCGGCGGCCGTGGTGGTCGCGGCGGCGGCGGCGGCGGTCGCTGGTAATCGCACTCGCTTGAATCAATGACACACGGGGCGGCGCATTAACAGGCGTCGCCCCGCTTTCTTTTGTGCCTTCGTGAGATCGGC
>CAYYPN010000152.1:6310-7160 GCA_964473545.1 uncultured Planctomycetaceae bacterium | reverse complement strand
TACCTCGACGACCAGGGCCTGCGCGAAAACACCATCGTCATCTACACCTCCGACCAGGGCTTCTTCCTCGGCGACCACAACCTGTTCGACAAGCGGTTCATGTACGAGCATTCGCTGAAGATGCCGTTCGTCATGCGCTACCCCGCCGAGATCGCCGCGGGAACGGTCCGCGACCCGATCTTCACGAACACCGACTTCGCCCCGACCTTGCTGGACTATGCGCAGGTCCAAATCCCCGAAGCCATGCAGGGCGTCAGCGGGCGCGACATGCTCCGCGGCAACGAGCCCGATGACTGGCAACAGTCGATGTACTACCGCTACTGGATGCACGGCACACAGTGGGGATTCTGCTCGCACTACGGCGTGCGCGATCGGCGTTACAAGCTGATCTACTACTACGCCGACCCGCTCGATGCGACCGGCGCCACGCCCAAGCCGCGCCTCGAGCCGGAGTGGGAGCTGTTCGACACCGAGCGCGATCCGCTGGAGTTGAATAACGTCTACCACGACCCGGCCTACGCCGACGTGGTACGGTTGATGACCGCCGAACTGGATCGGTTGCAGAAGTTGTACGGCGACGAGCCATGCCACAGCAATGCGCCAAGCCGGTTCTGAGAACGTGTATGAAAACCCTCCGGATGGCCGATTGAAGGGTTATGAGCTACCCCAGCGATCTGACGGATGAACAGTTTGCGTTGATCGGGCCGCTGCTGCCGGCGGCGAAGTCGAACAAGTACACCGGCGGACGACCCCGCAAGGTGGACTTGCGCACCATCGTCAATGGCATCATCTACTTCGTCCGCAGCGGGTGCCAGTGGCGGATGCTGCCCACGTCATTCGGCCCGTGGTC
>CAYYPN010000152.1:0-6300 GCA_964473545.1 uncultured Planctomycetaceae bacterium | reverse complement strand
TCGACCGTGCATGACTACTATCGCAACTGGCGGCGCGATGGCACGTGGCAACGCATCCATGACAAGCTGCGTGAGAAGGTGCGTCGGGCCGACGGGCGCAAGCCCACGCCCTCGGCGGCGATCATCGATTCGCAGTCGGTCAAGACGTGCGCGCCAAAAAAGGGGATGCCCACGGCTACGACGCGGGCAAGAAGATTCTCGGGCGAAAGCGACACATCTGCGTCGATACGCTCGGCCTGATCCTGGCAGTGGTGGTCCATGCGGCCGACATCCAGGATCGCGACGGCGGCGAAGAAGTGCTGCTGAAGATGGCCAGCTACTTCGGGCGGCTCAAGGTCATCTGGGCCGACGGTGGATACGCTGGCCAGTTCGTACAGATAGCCAAGGCGACCTTCCGGCGCACGATCGAGATCGTCAAACGCACCGACGACATGACTGGCTTCGTCGTGCTGCCCAAACGATGGATCGTCGAACGCACGTTCGGCTGGTTCAGCAAGTACCGCCGCCTGAGCAAGGACTACGAGACCCACACCCAATCCAGCGAGACGGTCATCTATCTCGCCATGATCAACGTCATGCTACACAGACTCAAACCGGGATGACGGGGTTCTCATACACGTTCTGAGCGAAGCGAAGAGCCGGGTAGCCTGGATGTGCATCGCTATTCCGTCGACGGCCGGGTGAAGGGCGTATCGATCCGCATGTTCTCGATGGTGAGGGTCACGCCCGGCATGTTCCCGTCGCCGCCCGGCTGATGCGTGATCGTCGCCCGGTCGATCGTCACATCGTTGACGATCAGCTCATCCGGCAACTCCGGCAGCGACTTGTCCCGGATCTCGGTCGCAATGGCCAGCAGACCATCCCGCACCACAAATGCCGAGACAATCACCACGACCGCGATGACAAGCACAATGACAATGGCAGCGAATGGTTTCATGGCGCCATCAGCATAGGCGGATCCTGTTTCCGTGCCACACCTTGATCACGAAGTGACAAGGTGTGCGATGACATGAGATGGTGGGAGATATCGCGTCAGGCGGATCGGCGGCGACCGGCGATGGCCAGGACGCCCAGGCCCAGCAGGGCCATCGTCGCCGGTTCGGGCACCGCCACGTCGCCCAGCAGCGTTCCCAGACGGAACTCATCGACGTCCATCCCCGTGCCGACCCGCGCGCCCTTGGCGATGCCCAGGTGCGTCAGATCAGTCGAAACTTCACCCGTGGTGACGAACTGGGCGTTGGAGTCGTACACGTCAGCATTGCCCTGGTTATAGATCGACACGGTGATCGTGTCGTCGTCGGCGGTGTCGTTGTCGATCCGGACGAGGACGAAGTAGCTTTCGGACTCGACAAAGTCGGTCACGACGTTTTGGTGATTGCCATCGATGTAGAGTTTGATGTTCTGGCTGTGGACACCGACCTGGACGCCGTGGATGCCGCGGTCGTCATTATTGCCGCCGATGCCGCGGGCATTGACGTAGGGTCCGTTGCGGGTGATGCCGAAGCCCGAATGCTCCTGCTGGTAGGCCGCCTGGAGGACGAAGCTGAAGTAGTAGGTACCGTCGGTGGCGTCCAGCGCGTCGACCTCGCGGTAGACCGATCGGTCAGCGGTACCGCCGGAGGTGGAGATGCGGCCTTCGGAGGTCGAGCCGGTGACCAGCGCGTGACTCAGGCTGCCGGATTGAACGATGAGGTCGCCGGTGTAGAACGACTC
This sequence comes from uncultured Planctomycetaceae bacterium, assembly GCA_964473545.1. Lineage (GTDB taxonomy): Bacteria > Planctomycetota > Phycisphaerae > Phycisphaerales > Zrk34 > CAYWKS01. Next base: position 4,587 of record CAYYPN010000152.1, on the reverse strand, counting down.
GCTTCCGTCATGACCCCAGATGTCGTTGCCGTCGAACCCGGTGGTTCCGACGGTGGGGCTCTGCGTGGCCAGTTGCCCGGTGGAATAGTCATCCCCGCCGACGCCGGCGGCGAACGAATCGGAGGCGATCAGCGTGGCCCGGGTGGCCGCGGGCCACGCGGCCAGCGTCAACACGGCGGCGGCAATCGTCAAACGCAACATGGGCATCATCTTTCAGGATCGGAGTTAACCGTTGAACCTCGCAATACCTAATTATGCCACGCCTCCACGGATTCGCAAGAAAACCTGCCGGATTTCGAGAAGATTCACGGCCAAGCCGGATCGCCCCGCATCCTGGCCGCGGAACGAAAAACCAAGCGTTCAGCCCGTACTTTTGCTCGTTCCCGCGCCCGTTCGCTTGTAAGATGCACCGTCATCGAAAGCGATTCGATTTGACTTTTCTCATATCGAGTCAGGTCGGGAGATAATTCATGATGGATATTTTTCGCAAGCCAACGTGGTTGGCCGCGGTCTTGTCGGGTTTCGTCGCGGCGACTGTTCAGGCGGAGGCGAACCTGCAGATCACCGAGGTCTACGCCGGCCTGCATGGTGAAGACGGCACCGCGGACTGGATCGAGGTGGCCAACCTCGGCTCGTCCCCGTTCGATCTCTCGGACCTGCGCTATGGCGACCAGATCCTTTTCGGTGCGGACGGCAACAACGCGCCGGCCGGAATGCAACTGGCCCCGAGCCAGGTGAAGGTGATCGTCTTCGGCGCCGCCGGCGGTGACGGGGACGACGGGCCTGACGTCACGGACGCGTTCGAGTCGCTCTGGGGTCTGCCGCCTGACCTGCTCATCACCGGCGGTTCCGGGCTGAATGAGACCGGCGATACGATCACACTGCACGACGCACTGGGCAACATCGTCGATCAGGTGACCTTCACGTCGGCCGACACCGATGACGGGCGGCGACTGGCCACGCTTGAAATCATCGATGATGTGATCGGTGTCTCACGTCTTGGCGTCAACGGCGCGTATGCATCCCAAGGTTTCTTCAACGACGACCTGGGCCTGGTCGATGATGAAGCGATGCTGGTCGGCTCGCCCGGCGAGTACATCCCCGTCCCCGGTCCTTCCTCGGCCGGCATCGCCGTGATGCTGTTCATCGGGGCGGCACGCCGGCGTCGCCGACGTCAGACCTGACCCGCCCGTCGCCCCGCAACATCAACGCGCCGGCGCGGGCCAGCTCGTCGCCAGTTGCGCGGCCAGTTGATCGACGACTGACGGATCGACCTCGTCGACGACGTTGCGGTTTTCTTCGCCGTCGTTGGCGTGATCGTACAACTCGCGGGCCCGCACCTGGCCGGTGTCGCGGTCGCGCCATTCGACGTAGCGGTAGCGGTCGGTGCGCATGGCGTAGCCCATGATGTTGTCGCGGCGGGGGTACTGGCTGAACGCCGGATGCGGCCAGTCGCGTTGCGGGTCGGCGAGCAGCGGGGCGAGGCTGCGGCCTTCGCAGTGTTCGGGCACGGGCAAATCGGCGCATTCGCACAACGTCGGGTACATGTCGACGAACTCAACCAGCGCCTGGCTCGTTGAGCCGTTGCCGGTCGCGTTGGGATCGCGGATGACAAACGGCGCCCGCGTGTCGATCTCCATGTTCGAGTGCTTGCACCACGAGGCGTGTTCGCCGAGCTTCCAGCCGTGGTCGCCCCAGAGCATGACGGTGGTGTTGTCCGCCAGGCCCAGGCGTTCGAGTTCATCGAGGACCCGGCCGACCTGGGCGTCGACATAGGTGACGCAGGCGCAGTAGCCATGGATGAGCATGCGGGCGTCGGGTTCGGGGACCGGGCCTTCGCCGGGCATGCCGATGTACTGGCGCAGTTCACCGAAATTCTGGAGGGTGTAGGCCGTGGCGTTTTCCGGCGTGAAGGGATTGCTCGCCAGCGGCAGGGCGTCGCGGTCGTACATGTCCCAATACCGCTTGGGCGCGTTGAACGGCAGATGCGGCTTGTGGAAACCCACCGCCATGAAAAACGGGTTCGACTCACCGGCCAGCCGCTGCAACTCGCCGATCGCCGCGCGGGCGTCCTTGCCGTCCGGGTAGTCGTCGTCGGCCACGTCGGCGCACTCGACGCTGGGTCCGAGACCGCGGGGCTTCTCGCCGCGGGCCTCGGCTTCGGCGGCACGCCGTTCGAACGCCTCCATCGCCTCGTCGGTCAGATACCCCCGGCCTTTCCAGTCGCCCTTGTTGATGATCGGCTCGCCGCTCCAGCCCTGCGGATCATCGGCCTGGTGATGGTAAACCTTGCCGATGGAGATCGTCTCGTAGCCGTGCTTCTTGAAATGCTCGGGCAGGCTGGTCACGTCGGGCATCGTGTCGCGCAGCATGTGTTCGAGGTTGTAGATGCCGGTCGTGTCGGGCCGGCAACCGGACAGCACGCTCACGCGGGACGGCCCGCAGATCGCCTGCTGGCAGTAGGCCCGCTCAAACCGCACACCCTCGGCGGCAAGGCGGTCGATGTTCGGCGAGATGACCCACGGCATGCCGTAACAGCCAAGCTGCGTGCGCAGGTCGTCGATAACGATGAAAAGAACGTTCTTCTTCTTGCTCAAACGAATAACACCTTCCGGGGGCCGGGGATTCCGGGGGCGGGGGTCAGTGCCAGATCATAACATTTCGCGCCGGCAGGCCATACTTGTCGGTCAGACGGACGACGAACCCGGCCTCGCCGCCGCCGGCGTTGCTGACCTTGACCATGAGATGATGCACGCCTTCGCGGAGGGTGTACTCGTAGGTTTCCTGGTCGCGCTGGACCCGGCGGAGGTTGGTCTTCTCGCCGCGCTGCGATTCGTTGATGTAGATTCGGTAGCCGTCGTCGGTGCCGACACGGGTCTGCACCACCGTGTCCTCCTGCACGTCGATCCAGCACATGGCGTAGACCGTGACCCGCGGCAGGCCCTCCCCCTCGCGCTGGATGCCCAGGGGTTTCAAGTCGTCGAATGAAATCGCCGTGTCGTCGGGATGCGTGTAGCGATTCCATGTGCGCTGGCCCGGGTCGGTGTCGAAGGTCTGGCCCGCGTTGGGGGAGAGGTTGGCTTCGCCGCCGAAGTCGGCGAACCGATCGTCGGCCAGATCGTCGGCAGGGTCGTCCTTGCGCTGGGGGAACGGCCCGGCGACCAGCCAATGCTGAATCACCCCGTCGGGCCCGAGCGGATACGGCCCGTCGCGCCCGGCAAGGTGTTTCTGCCGCACTTCGATCCACTCGGTTTTGCGTTCGCCGAGGTTCGGCTCGGCGCCCAGGTCGAGCATCGTGCGGTGGATCGGGTAGAGAAAATGCGTGGTTCCGAAGACGTCGAGGTTTGGGCGCAAAATCTCGGCCTTGACTTCGGGCTTGAGCTTTGAAGGTTTGTTCGGATACTTGGCCAGATCGTCGGGCTTGAGCGCGAGGGAGTCGTACAGGCGGCGTGAGACGTCGAGTTCGGGCAGACGCCGAATCAGGTCCAGCGCCGCGCCGCGCTGCTCCGGTGGGAGGTAGGCCACGGGCAGGGTGAACGCCGGCCACGCAGCCAGACGTTGCGGGCGCTCGCGGCCGGAGTTGTCCCAGACGTCGGCCCGCAGCGTGATGTGTTGCGAACTCAGCGGCACGGAGAATTCGTAAACCTGCCGGCGGCTGATGATGTCGTAGCCGGCCTTGACCGTCAGACCGGGCACGCGCCCCTGCACCAGTGTGCGGCCGTGTTCATCCACGCCCAACCGGGTTTGGTGCTCGATCGATCGGGCGCCGGTCGCCAGACTCAACCAGTCCCCGTCACGATAATCAAACCGCCCGATCAGCGGCACGATCCCCTCCGAGGGGTAGTCGATCGCACCGTAGAAATGTTCGTCATCACACGCCACGCGCAACTTGACGGTCGTCCCGTCGGGCGCGGTCCGTTCGAACACGCGGGCCGGGCCGCTCTCCCATTCGCGCACGGATCCATCGACCACGATCGGCTCGGCGCGGCGGGGGATGCCGTCTTTCACCGTGGGCACGGCGGCGTCGGTCGCCTGCACCACTTCGACCGGCTCGAGCCCCGGCACGTAAGCGAACAGCGACGGCTCGCCGGTCACGAGCAGCACGTTGCCGCGGTCGGCGAACTGAATTTCGGCGTACTCGCTGGTCCACGTGCGGCCGTTGTAAAGTTCTTCGGTCAACTCCGGCGCAGGCCGCCCCCCCAGGTGCTTGCCCGACGCGGGGTCGAACAGGTCGATGCGCGTGCCTTCGTCGCCGCTGACCAGCGCCAGCTTGCCGTCGACGTCGGCATCGCCGAGCACCACCACGTCGTTGCCGTCCCAGCCGGCCACTTGCCCGGTGCGGGCGACCTCCTGGTTATTGCGCAGGTCGAGCACGCGGATCGCCCCGTCGTGCGTGCCGGTGAACAGGTTATGCCCGCGAATGGCCCCGGCGAGTCGGCCGAAGTTTTCAAACGCATCGAACACCAGCACTTGCTTACCGTCCGAGCGCCGCACGATCTTCTGCCGATCGTCCCGGTTGCGGCGGCCGAACGGGTCGTTGATCACGAAGTAATGGTCGGTGATCTGTTCGATGCGTTCGTGTCGCTT
>CAYYPN010000151.1:0-7242 GCA_964473545.1 uncultured Planctomycetaceae bacterium | reverse complement strand
CGGCGAGGAACAGCGCGCCCTTCATCACCGCGTCGTTGGCGATGTGCAGGATCGCTCCGGTCAGACCCCCGGTATTCGCCAGGCCCAGTCCCAGGGCGATCAGGCCCATCTGCGAAATGCTGGAATAAGCCAGCAACCGCCATAAATCCGTTTGCCTGGCGGCCTGGATCGCGCCGAATATCATGCCCACCGCGCCGGCCCAGGACAGGGCGGCCAGCACCACCGCCTGCTGGTGCAGCGCGTCAGCCTGGACCACCCAGAACAGGATGCGCGCCAGGGCATAAGCGGAGACCTTGGTGGCCAGCGGCGCCATCAGCGCGCTGGCGACCGAAGGCGCGGTGGCGTAGGCCGAGGGCATCCACATGTGAAGCGGGAACAAGCCCATCTTCACACCCAGTCCCACCACGATCAGCAGCAAGGCGATGATGCTCAGACCCGCATCGGCGTCGGCTAATCGCTGGGCGACCTCCGCCATGTTGAGCGACCCGGTGGCGGCGTAGATAAACCCGACCCCCAGCAGGTACAGCGATGCGCCGATGGTCCCGATGATCAGATAATCCATCGCGGCGCGGATCGCCGGTTTACGTCCGGCAGCCACCAGGGCATAGCCGCTCAGTGAAGCCACTTCCAGATGGACAAACAGGTTGAACAGATCGGCCGACAGCGAAATCCCCATCAACCCGCTGATCAGCAACAGCATGCAAGCATAGAAAACCGGCTCGCTCGCGTTCAACTGGGTACGGATCGCTCGTTGAGAACTGCCCAGTACGCCCGCCCCCACCAGACCGACCAGCAACACCAGCAGCGCGCTGAATGAGTCCAGCGTCCAGGCGATTCCCAGTGGCGGCGCCCACCCGCCCAGGTGCAATTGAAGGGGCCCGGTCGACCACACGCGAAAAGCCGCCCATACCGAAAGCCCGGCCGTGAGTACCATCGCGACCACGGCAATGCGTGCGGCCATGCCCGGCCGTTTCCACTCGGCCACGACACACAGCAACGCACCCACGAAGGGTACGAGAAACAGAAACATCGGCAGGTTAGACAGCACGCGGACTCCCTTCAGGTATCCAACCAACGAGTTTCCTGCTCTGCCGACTCGGTCGTCTGGCCAATGTCGCCCTCTTCGCCCTGCATGCGGCGAAGAATCGCCAGCGCCACGCCGAGCGTCGCGACCCCGACCACGATGGCCGTGAGCATCAATGCGTGGGGCAGCGGATTCACCCAGTCTTCAGCCCCGTCCCCGACGATCGGCACCGAACCATCCCGACGCGCCGCGATCAGAATGAAGAACAGGATGATCGCGGACTGAAACAGATAAAGGCCCGCAATCATCTTGAGGTAATTGCGCCGGGCCACCAGCATGTACACGCCGCAGACGACCAGCAGAACGAACAGCAGGTAAGGGCCGCGGGCGGCCAGGTAGTCAATCATGGTGCGGCCCCGTCTGCGTCAACGGCGGATGAATCATCCGCATAGAGCGAATGGAAGATGGACAGGGCCGCGCCCGCCACACCGAGCGTCACACCCACTTCGATGCCCAGGATACCCAGCGAGTGTCGTTCGGCGGATTTGACCCCTTCGGGAAACGGCAACGCGCCGTAGTCAAGCATGGCCGCCTGATAGAGCATGGGCACGATGCCGATGGCCGTGAAAATCAACACCCCGAGGGCCGACAGCGCCAGGGCCTGGCCCGGGGAAAAATCCAGGTAACCTTTCTCCCTGGCAAGATTGCCGTGGACCAGTCGGGGCACGATCACCGATGCGGCCAGCAGCACGCCCGCCTGAAAACCCCCGCCGGGGCTGTAGTGGCCATGCATCAGCACGTACACCGCGAACAACTGCAAAGCGGCAACGATTGGCCCGACCAGGGTACGCAGGATGATGCTCTCAAATGGATGCTTCATGTCATCTCCGATGACCTGGGCTTCCGCAGAATCAGCACGCAGGCGACCGCTCCGGTCAGCACCACTGACGTTTCGATCAGCGTGTCAAAGCTACGGTAGTCCGCCAGCACCGCCGTCACGACATTGGGTGTCTTCAGGTCCGGCACGCTCCGCTGCAGGTAGAGCGCCGCCACGTGTTGGTGGGCGGGGCTGTCGGGATTGCCGAACTCCGGCAAGGCATGAACGCCATACAACAGCACCGCGCCCGCCGCCAGAGCCACCAGCGCCGCGGCGCCGCGGCGAACCCGCCGCCCCGGGGTTGTTGGCGGGCTCGGCGGGGATACCCAGTTCACCTCAGCCCGTAGATACCGCAGCAGCGCCAGCAGCAGTCCCGTGGATAACCCCGTCCCCACCACCGCTTCTGTAAACGCCACGTCCACCGCGCCCAGCAGCGCCAACACCACCCCGATCAGGCCGCTGTATACCGAAAGCAGCACCGTCAGGCCGAACAGGTCGCGCGTGAAAACCAGCGCCAACGCCGTGGCCCCAAGCATTATGCTGAACAGAATTTCAAGGTAGACAATCATGTCGCCGTCTCATCACCGTTTGCCGAGTCCGGGTCATCCGGATCGCCCGCTTGTTTCTGGCCCGATCGCAACGCCGCCCAACTCAACAGGTGACCGACCAGCGGACTGGTCACGAGCAGAAACAACAGACCCAGCAACAGCTTGCCCGAGGTCAGGTTCCAGCCGTTCCAGATCACCGCGCCCAGCAGCACCAGCGGCGCGCCCAGCGTGTCCAGGATGCCCGTCACGTGAAGCCGACAGAACACATCCGGCAGGCGCGCAAAACCCACCGCCGCCACGACCATGAACAGCAGCCCCACAAACACCAGCAGGCTCGCCACCGTGGCCTGAATCGCCGGCATCACGCTTGTTCCTTTCGGCGCTCGTTGACGTAGCGTGCAACCAGCAGGGTGGCGACGAAATTCAACAGAAACAGCGCCAACGCGATGTCGACGAACATCTCGACCCGCTCGTAAAGCAGGCCGACAAACACCAGCAGCACCGTGACCTGCGTCCCCATGGCGTTCAGACCCACCAGGCGGTCGAACACGCTCGGACCGCGGATCACCCGCGCCATGTAAGGCAGCATCAGCACGACCAGCACCGTGGCCGCAATAATCCATACCATGGCCATCAGTCGCTCTCCTTGCGCCCGCCGAACACTTTCGCCACCTGCCGCGCCATCCCGCCTTCCTCAAGATTGCTCGCCGACGACTCGTCCAACGCATGGACCAGCAACCACTGGCCGTCCGTGTCCACCGTGACGGTGCCGGGCGTGAGCGTGATCGAACAGCCCAGCAGGGTGACCGGACGATCCCCCTCCAGACCCGGTTCGATGCGAACGAAACGAGGCTTCACCTGCCCGAAGCTCAACAGCACCAGCCGCGCCACATGAAGATTGCTCTTGACGATCTGCACCAGCAGCCACGGCACATACACCATCAACCGCAGAAACGGCAGGCGCTGAGGCCGGCGCCGATGCATCCCCGCAGCAACCAGCGCGGCCGTCACCACCCCCACCCCCAGATGCATCGCGTCGAATTTGCCCGACAACACGCACCATACGGCAAGAAAGATGATAACCGTCTGCACATATCTCATAATACTTCTCGACACAAGCTACAATCGGCAGGAACTTCGCGTGTCCTTACAGGCGTCGCGCGTCTTGCCGCAGATTTCAACTGGAATCTTGAAGCCGGGGTTTTGTGTGAGGGTTGGCCTCCGGGCTACGCCGCCCGTAGGTCGGTCATCTCACCGGGTTTCCTTCTGGCTTCGACGACCCATTGCGGCCAGCGGGGCGGGCGGATGGCCTGGCCGGAGATGGACACGTCGTGCGATCTCGGCGGAGCGCCGACTCACCGGCTGCCCCAACGCCCATGAACGCCCGGCCCAGCCCATGGGCCCCGTATCTTAAGCAAATCGTCGCCTTCATCAACTTCCCGGAACGGCTCGCCGAAGTCGTGGTACGGGTTGCCCGCCGGGTCAACCTGTCCCCCGCCGGGATGCGGACCGGAGGATGTCCCATTGTCCGTTGGAAGTGGCCGCTGGCTCCCACGTCGGCAGGCTGCCCGGCGCAGCGCTATCGGGCCGCGACGGGGCCAATCAGATTGGCTTTCCAACGTTGACCGCCGAGAATATCGACCTGCCGCCTGACCACTTTGGACTACTAATGGAACGGAGCCGCGATGAATGAACACGCCAATCGATCGCCCGGCGCGCTCAAACGCGAGCTGGGCGTCTTCGGCGCGATGATGATGGGCCTTGGCTCGATCATCGGCACCGGCGTGTTCGTCAGCATCGGCGTGGCGGCGGGCGTCGCCGGCCCGGCGGCGATCCGACATGCCGCAGGCCACAGCCAGACTCGACATCAAGGGCAACACCCCGTGGGTGGCCGTAATCATCATCGGTCTGCTCATCGCGGGTCTGGCCAGCATCGGCAGCGTGAAGACAACCTGGTCGTTCAGCGCCTTTACCGTGCTGATCTACTACGCGATCACGAATCTCGCGGCGCTCCGGCTCAGTCGTGACCAGCGCCTCTACTCGCCCGTGTTCCCATGGTGCGGGCTGATCGGATGTCTGTTCCTGGCCTTCTGGGTCGATTGGCAGATCTGGTTGGCCGGGCTGGGGCTCATTGCCGTGGGATTGATCTGGCACCGAATCAGGCGTCGACAACGAGATCAAGATCACGCCGGCATGGCGAATGGGTAAGTCAATTTGCAGGCCAAGCTCAAGAGACGTTTGAGCCTGCTCCCACGGCCCGCCGGCGAACTGGCCGGGGCCGGTTCGTTCGCGCCCAGGCAATTTGGGCCGGACGACGGCGGGTGTTGGAGGTTCCGGGCGGAGGCATCCGATAAACATATCGGACCACAGTATTTGTCGAAATCGGTGCCGGACGGCTCATGGACCTGGATTTGCCCATTCTGCGACGGATGTGTCTGGCCGACGACCCGGTCGTCGATCGCGCACTGGCCGAGGCCCTGCCGACCGCGGATGCGCCGACGCGGCGGGCCCTGGTCGCCACGTTGCTCGAACGGGCCCATCCGGCCGGACTCGCGGGACTCATTGTCCACTTCCACATCCTCGACGAACCGGCGCAACGCCTGGTCGTCACCCAGGTCGACCGGCTTGACGACTCCCTGCGGCTCGCGGCGGACGATCCGCAGGTCCAGACCCGGCTCAACGTGGCGGAAATCGTCGACCGGGCCGGGCAGGAGTGGCTGGCGTACCTGTTGACCGGGTTGTTGCACACCGCCGACGCCCGGCTGCACCGGGCGGCATCGCGGTCGCTGCTGCGGATGGCGCGGCGGCATGGCCTCGACGCCGGCTCGACCCCGCCGCCCGACGCCAAACGTCGACGCCAGCTTTATAAGGCGGTCGTCGAGGCGTGTGCCTGTTTCCATCAGCATCGGCGGCGCGACGTCTTGCTGGCCGCGGCCTGCTACGCGCCGCGGTTCGGCGATGACCTGCTCAAGCACATCAGCGATCGTCACGCCCCGGCCCACGCGGCCATGTGCGAACAGATCGCCCAGGCCGACGATCCGATCATCTGTCGGGCGATGCTGGCGTTTGTGTCGATCGAGTCGATGCAGTCGGCCGCGACCCGGGGGTTGGAAAATCGTCGGGCCACCGCCATGCTCGGGCCCATCACGCAATTGGCCCATCTGCTGCACGCGCCGCGCGTGTTGACCGGAACCCGCCACGCCCACCGGGTCGAACACCTGGCCCCGCGGCACAACGCCCTGGCGTCGCTGGATCGGGATTGCCACCGCCGACTGCCGGGCTGGATCAACGTCCTGGCGATCGACAAGGCGGCGCGGCGGCAGGCCCTGGCTGAACTCGCGGCCGACCGGGATGCGGTGGTGCGATTGCTGGCCCTGAAACAACTGATCGCGATGGCTGACGATGCGGCCGACCAGGAGATCGCCACGCTGTGCTTCGACACCGAATCGGCGATTGCAAGGATCGCCCTGCGGCATCTGCTGCGGCGACGCTGGAGCGGGTTGAGCCAGATCATGGTGAGGCTGATCGGGTCGGCTCACGCCGAACTCCGCCACATCGCCGAACGCCAGCTTGGCCCCATCGGGTTCGATCGGTTCTGGCGCAACTGGGCGCACATCGCCCCGGGCACGCGGGCCGCGGCGGGGCGGGCGCTGATGAAGATCGATCCGAACTTCGGCCGGCAACTGGCCCATCGCATGAACGCCGAAAACGTCGACCATCGGCTGCGGGCGATCATGATCGCGCGGGAACTGGGCCAGGAGACGTTTTTCGAAGAGCAACTGCTCGCCCGGGCCGAGGATGACGATGCCCGCGTGGCGTCGGCGGCGGTCAAGGCCCTGGCCCCGCTGGGTCCGACCCGCCGGGTCGTGGCGGTGCTCAAGCAGGCCCTGGCGCATGAAAACGACCGCGTGCGCTCCAACGCCATCGAGTCGCTGCAGGCGATGCAGCAGGTCGATTCGCTGAGCCAGGCCCTGGTCGAACTGACGCAGGGTCGGGGCAACCGCAGCCGGGCGACGGCGATCAAGGCGCTGCTGGAGCTGCCGATGGCCGAGGCCCTGCCGGAACTGCTGCGGATGCTGGCCGACGACGATGCGGAGCACCGGGTCAGCGCGTTGTGGGTTGTCGAACGCATGGGCCTGCTGCCGGTGGTCAACAGCGTGGCGCAGTTGGCCCAACAGGACCCCCAGCCGCAGGTGCGGCGGCGGGCGGTGCGGGTCGTCCGCGACCTCGCCGCCAGCCACCTGGCCCAGCAGAAAGGCTCGGCATGAACCTGCCCATGCCCATCCCCCTGGCGATCGTGCCCGAACGCCTGAGCGACGTGGCATTCTGGCCCGAAGGGTCGACCCTGCCGCTGGGGCCGATCCTGTGGGTGATCGCGCTGGCGGGGGTCGGGTTCGGTTTCTGGCACGTCCGCCGGCACTGGCCCGAATGGAGCAGGCACCTGGAGCCGCTGCGCTGCTACTGCCGGCTGGCCCGCAAGGTCGGCCTGGCGTGGCGCGACATCGTGATGCTCTGGTGGATGGCCCGACGTTGCGGGCTGAGTTCGCCGCTGACGTTGATGGTGTGCGACGCGACGCTGACCGCCCACGCCGACCACCTGGTCGAGCGCCTGTCGCCCGGGCATGCGCGGCGATTCATGCGCCAGGTCGAATCGATCCGGCTGCGGCTGTTCGAATCGCCGGCCTGACCGATCGCGCGCATGAACCGGTCGCCGAAGGTATTTCGGGGCGCGTTTTCAAATCGGCCCTCACGCCGCCCCCGGAACGATTCCCGGAACGATCCGGGGGCGAAAG
>CAYYPN010000150.1:0-7323 GCA_964473545.1 uncultured Planctomycetaceae bacterium | reverse complement strand
GGCCTGGATGGCGACGCGGACGATGTTGTTGTCCGGTTGCTGGGCGGTGAGGGTGACGCCGCCGGTCTGGGTGTGGAAGCGGAGCATCATGCTCTTGGCATTCTCCGCGCCGAACCGCTCGGCCATGATGCGGGCGTACAAACGCCGGGCCGCCCGGAACTTGGCGACCTCTTCCAGCAGGTCGGTGTGGGCGGCGAAGAAGAACGCCAGACGCGGGGCGAAATCGTCGACTTTCAAGCCGGCCTTGAGGGCGGTGTCGATGTAGCAGATCGCATCGGCGAGCGTGAAGCCGACTTCCTGCGCCGCGGTCGAGCCGGCCTCGCGGATGTGGTAGCCGGAGATCGAAATCGTGTTCCACTTCGGCACATTGTTCGTGCAGTACTCGAAGATGTCGGCGATGATCCGCAGGCTCGGCTTGGGCGGGAAGATGTACGTCCCGCGGGCGATGTACTCCTTGAGCACGTCGTTCTGGATCGTGCCGCTGAGCTTGTCGGGGGTCACGCCCTGCTTCTCGCCGACGGCGATGTACATCGCCAGCAACACCGCGGCCGGGGCGTTGATCGTCATCGACGTCGACACCTTGTCCAGTGGTATCCCGCCGAACAGCAGTTCCATGTCGGCGAGGCTGTCGATGGCGACGCCGACCTTGCCGACTTCGCCGAGGCACATGTGGTTGTCCGAATCCAGCCCGATCTGCGTGGGCAGGTCGAAGGCCACGCTCAGGCCCGTCGAGCCCTGGTCAAGCAGGTAGCGGTAACGCTTGTTGGATTCCTCGGCGGTGCTGAACCCGGCGTACTGCCGCATGGTCCACGGTCGCCCGCGATACATCGTCGGCTGCACGCCGCGCGTGAAGGGGTAGCTGCCGGGCATGCCCAGCTTTTCCTGGTACTTGTCGATCACGTCGGTGTCGGGCATGTACAGCCGCTCGACCGGCGCGCCGCTGACGGTCTGGAACTCCTCATGACGCTCGGGATACTTGCCGATCAACCGGGCGACCGGGCCGTCCTGCCAACTGTCGTGCAGCTTCTTGAGATCGTCAGGAATCATGAGGTCGAATCCTTTGGTGTCGATGCCTGGGCAGCCTGGACCAGCAGTTCGTCGGCGACCTGTTCCACGTCGGCCGAACCGTCGAGGACACGTCGCAGTCGTGCGTCCATCTGCCCGTTGCTGTGAATGTGAACGCGAACCTTCTCGTAAACCGCTTCCATGACCGCGTGGATGACATCACGCTGCAGCGCGTTCCGCCGCCACGAGCTGATCTGGTCGCGGATCGCTTCGTATCGTTTTTCGATGGCCTCGACCAGTTCATCAATGCCGATGTGATCGACGGCACAAACCCGCTCGATGGTCGGCGACAGGCCGTGACGATGGGGATTGGTCAACGACAGCGTGGCCTTGAGCTCGGCCTGGAGCCGATCGGCGCCGTCGCGGTCGGCCTTGTTGATGACGAACAGGTCGCCGGCTTCCATGAGGCCGGCCTTGAGCATCTGCACGCCGTCGCCCTGGCCGGGCGCGAGCACCACCGACACGAGGTCGGCAACACTGACGACCTCGATCTCGCTCTGGCCGACGCCCACGGTCTCGATGATGGCCACATCACAGCCGAACAGGCCCATCACCCGCAGGGACCCCTTGATGCCGAGGGTGAGCCCGCCGAGGTGGCCGCGATTGGCCAGGGATCGGATGAACACGTTCGGGTCGGTGGCGTGGCTCATCATCCGGACGCGATCGCCCAAGACTGCGCCGCCGGTGAACGGACTGGACGGATCGACGGCCAACACCCCGATGCGCGCGTCGGGATTGCGATGCCGCCACGCGGTGACCAGGCCCTCGGTAAGCGTGCTCTTGCCGACGCCGGGAGGGCCGGTCAGACCGAGCACAAGGCGCACCTGGGGCCATTCGGCCATGCCGCCGAACAGTTCCGGCAGGCGATGGGGCTGATTCTCCAGCATGGAGATCAGGCGGCTGGCCGCGCGGGCCGAGCCTTGGCGTGTTTGCTCAACCAGTTGGTGCACTCTGGCGTTCCTGAAGCAGTCGTTCGAGGGTGCTGATGATGTCGGCGCCGCTGGTGCCGGGGGTGAACACGGCATCGACCCCCATGTCTTTGAGGCCGGGCACGTCAGTCGCGGGGATCGTTCCGCCGCCGAAGACGATCATCTCGTCGGCCGCCCCCTGCTCCTTGAGCAGTTCGATGACCCGCTTGAACAGGATGTTATGGGCGCCGGAGAGGACGCTCATGCCGATCGCCTGCACGTCTTCCTGAACCGCCGAGGCGACGATCTGCTCGGGGCTGCGGCGGATGCCGGTGTAGATCACCTCGTAACCGGCGTCGCGCAGGAGGTGGGCGACATATTTGGCCCCGCGGTCGTGTCCGTCGAGCCCGGGCTTGGCGATGAGAATTCTGGCCTTGGTCATGGTAATTCGGTCCTCGGGAGGTACGGCGTTACGCCGTTTACGGATAAGGATATCCTATTGTCCGCTATCGTAGCCCTTTCCGACTACACGTCAATCCATATTAACTCATTTATCCGGGGGATTTGCTGACACGCCGGTATCCTTTTCGGCGTTCTGGCCGCAAATCACCCCTATGTCCATCTTCGCGAGTTAGTCAGGCTGAATCCAACGTCGGGTCGAATGCGGGGCCGACCCGTCAGGGGCATTAATCGGCTGCCCCGTCACTTCACTGCAGGTCAGATCCTTTAGGACGTCATCCCAGGCTCTTGCTGGACGGCCCGAATATCCAACCACTCGGCCAATCGGCGCGGCAGGTCACTCGCCACGCACTCGGCCAGTTTATCTTCCAGGTAAAACACTTCAAGCATCGCCGGCACATCCAGGGCCTTGCCCCGCACCACCTCGCGGAACGCCGGCCAGTCGATCACCCCGTCCCCGGGCATGAGGTGGCTGTCTTCTCTGCCGTCGTTGTCATGAATGTGGATGTACCCGATCACGTTGGCACAGGCGGCCATGCGGTCGGCCATCGTCCCGGTCATCAGGGCGTGGCCGGTGTCGAAGCACATCCGGGCGTGCGGGCTGTCGACCTCCCGCAGCAGTGCGGCCAACTGCAACGGGTCGTTGCCGATGTAGTAGCTGTTGGGGATGTTTTCCCAGAAGTACGTCACGCCCAGCTTCTGGCCCACTTCCGCCAGGGCCGCGATGCTCTTGCGCAGGGGGTCGATGCGCTGCTTGCGTTGCTGGGGGGCAATGGGCAAAGCCTCGGGAATCAGGGGCGACGGATGCACGACCACGCCCGGCCCGCCCAGGGCCACCGCCAGTTCACCCTCGCGGCGATAGACGTCGATCGCGTCCAGCCGCACCTGCTCCTCGGGACATGACGGGTCGTAGCTCGGCCCGAACACACCGTGAATCGAGTCGATGGGCAGACCGGCATCCTGCGTGATGCGGATTGTGTCATCGACCGTCGGGGGATTGGCTTCGTTGCGGTAGAACTGGCAACTCGTGCAGCCCAGTTGCCGGTACAGGCTGAGCGTGCGCGGCGGGTCGAAGTCGCTGAACCCGAAGGCGGCGGTGGTGGACAAACTGGCCAAGAACGTTGCTCCCGAATCCGATTGACCTTCCGCCGCCCGACATCCCCCCGCCTGGCGACCGGTACTCAACGGCCACGATCTTACACGCCCAGCCGCTGCCTGACGAACGTGGCCCTGAACTGCCGTCGCTGGGCGCCGCTGAGCCTGCGGCCGACAATCTTCTGCAGATGCGCCGGTTGCGTCAAGAGAAACAGCTCGTTCACCCGCTCCATATCGACGCCCTTGATCCGACCCGTACTCACACCCAGCCGCAAATGGCTGAGCAGGTAGAACGTTTCCTCGCTGCCCAGCAGCCGGGCGTGGCTGAGCAGGCCCAGGGCCCGGTGGACCTTGTCATCGAGCACCGCCGGCCGCCGCTCCATCAGGGCGTCCCGGGCCGCGGTTTCGTAGTCGATGACCCGGGGGATGACTTCATGCTGGAAGTCGCTGAGGATCTCCTGCTCGCTGCGGCCGAGCGTCGTCTGGTTGGAGACCTGGTAGAAGTCGCCGATCGCCTCGGTCCCTTCGCCGTAGAAGCCGCGCACAGCCAGGTGCATGTCCTTCGCCGCCCGCTTGACCTTTTCGATTTCGCCGGTGAGTTTCAGCGCCGGCAGGTGGAGCATGACCGACACGCGGATGCCCGTGCCGACGTTGGTCGGGCACGCCGTGAGGTACCCCCACCGCGGGCTGTAGGCGTAGGTCATGCGATGCTCGATCGCGTCATCGATCTGGTTGACCTGGGCGTAGACATCGTCGAGTTGCATGCCGCTGCGGAGGACCTGCACGCGCAGGTGATCCTCCTCGTTGACCATGATGGCGACCGCTTCGTCGAGGCTGACCGCCAGGCCGCGCGGCTGGCTGCCCTGGCTGTGCTGCTTGCTGATGAGGTGACGTTCGAACAGCAACTGCCGATCGGTCGTCGTCGATTCGTTCAGGTCGACCCAGAGCATCTGCGGGGCGAAGCGGGTTTCGATGAGCTGCTGGCGGCAGGTGTCGGTCAGTTCGCAGCGCTGGGCCTCGCTGGCGGTGGTGAGGAACGGGTAACCGGCGATGTTGCGGGCCAGTCGGATGCGTGAACTGATGACCACGTCGCTGTGCGGCCCGGCGCCGCGCAGCCATTCGCTGGCGTGATCGGTCGTCGGTTTGAAGGTCATTCGTCACCGGCCTCCAGTTGCCGCACCTCGTCCCGCAGTCGCGCCGCGGTCTCGTACGCCTCGCTGGCCACCGCCTGGTCGAGTTGCCGCCGCAGTTGAAGCAGGCGCTGCTGGCGAATCTCGTCGGCCCCGGCGTAACGCGGCACCTTGCCCAGGTGTCGCCCAGCCCCCTCATGGGCCCGCTTGAGCAAAGCCTCGAGCTGCGGTTCAAACGCCTCGTAACACGCCGGACAACCCAGCAGGCCTCGCTTGCGAAATTCACCGTAGGTCAGGCCGCACGTTTCGCATTCAGCCTCGCGCGTCTCGGCGCCCGATGCGCCCGAATGCTTGAGCACGAACTTCTCGAGCAGCTCGTTGATCGGCGCATTGGTCACCTTGACCGCGACCCCCTCCTCCGCGGCGTGGGCTTCGCACAGATGCTTTTCGATCTTCTGGCCTTCGACGATTTCGATGAGGTGGACCGTCGCAGTCTTGTCACACTTGTCGCACTTCATGACGGGTGGCCCTCACCGTAATTGCCGCATTGTAAGATCGGCATTTGAGCCG
Source organism: uncultured Planctomycetaceae bacterium (assembly GCA_964473545.1). Lineage (GTDB taxonomy): Bacteria > Planctomycetota > Phycisphaerae > Phycisphaerales > Zrk34 > CAYWKS01. Next base: position 2,096 of record CAYYPN010000150.1, on the reverse strand, counting down.
ATCAACGGACAGTCGCGCGTCGGCTGGAGCCGTTGGCACACAAAAAAGGCCGCCTCGTGGGCGGCGAAGCAGGCCATCCAGGATTTGAACCTGGACTAACGGAACCAGAATCCGTCGTGCTACCGTTACACCAATGGCCTGTAGCGGTTATCGGGATTCTATCGGCCGATCAGGCGGCCTTCTCTGAACGAAGTTTCTGCAACCGGGCGGCGAGGCGGCTCTTGCGACGCGACGCGGTGTTGCGGTGGATCGTCCCCTTGGCCGCGACCTTGTCGAGGGTCCTGGTCGCGGCGCTGAAGATCTGTTCCGCCTTGGCCAGGTCGCCATCGTGCACGGCGGTGAGGAACTCCTTGACCGAGTCCTTGACCTGGCCCTTGCGCCAGCGGTTGCGGGCCCGGGACTTGACGTTCTGACGAATGCGCTTCTTGGCCGATGCCGAATGAGCCATAGGGGTCGTTTCCTGTTGCCGGTTCGAATCTTTCAGGGCGTACGAAACCCAAGATTATGCCGGGTCCGTCGGCGGAAAGCAAGTCGCGGCAAGGTTCCTAGCCGAACAGCTTCGGCTGGTCGGGCGGCCCCTTGGGTTTGCGCTTCGTGAGGCCTTTCCGGGGGCGGGGCTTGGGTTTGGCGGGCGCTTCACCGTCCACCACGGAGTCGATTTCACCCTCGGCCAAGTGGGTGTGGATGCGGTCGCCGGGGCGGACCTGCTCGGCGGCCCGGAGGACGTTGCCCGCCGCGTCGGTGGTGTAGCTGTAGCCCCGGGCCAGCACGTTCCGGGGGCTGACCGCGTGAAGCTGACGTTCGGCGGCCACCAGGGTCTGGGCTGCGGCGGCGTGGCGGCGGGTGATGGTGGCGGTCAAGTGGCGTGACAACTCGCCGACCTGCTCACTCGCTCGCTCGGCCAGCGCCCGGGGTCGACGGAACAGTTCATGCCTCGCCGCGGCATCGACGCGCTGCCGGCCGCGCTCGGCGTGACGAACCAGCACCCGCAACAAACGATGCGCATGGTGATCGATCCGCTGCCGTTCGGCACGAACATCCGGCACCAGCCGCTCGGCGGCCTGCGTGGGCGTCGAGCACCGCAGGTCGGCAACGAGTTCGGCAATCGTCGTGTCCACCTCGTGGCCGATCGCCGCGGCGATGGGGACGGCAGCCCGGTGGATCGCCTCGGCGACCACCTTCTCGTTGAACGCCCACAGGTCCTCGAGGCTGCCGCCGCCTCGGGTGAGGATGACCGTGTCGATGCGACGGTCGACATGCTGGCGATCCACCGCCTCGATCGCCCGCGCCACCTGGCCCGCGGCTTCGGCGCCCTGCACACGCACATCGACGACGGTGATGCGAATGCCCGGCCAGCGATGGCGTGCGGTGTTGATCACATCCTGCAGGGCCGCCCCCTTGGCGCTGGTGATGACCGCCAGGTGTTGCGGGAAAGCGGGCATGCGCTGCTTGTGAACGTCCTGGAAGTATCCGGCCGCGCGAAGCTCTTCACACAGTTGCTTGAAGCGCAGCTCCAACGCTCCCAGCCCGACCGGTTCGAGCTTGTCAAGGTAGAGCTGGATGCGGCCCTGCGGTCCGTAGAAATCGAGCTTGCCGGTGGCGAGCAGTTGCATCCCGCGCTCGGGCTGAAAGGTGACCTTGGCCGCAGCCGATGGCCACATGACGCAGTCGATCTTGTTGGACTCGTCCTTGAGAGTCAGGTACCAGTGGCCGCGATCGTTGAAGTCGCCGAGTTCGCCGACGAGTTGGATGCTGCTCGGCGTGTGTGCGGACAGAGCGTCCTTGACCAGCAACGTGAGCTGGGTCACGCTCAGCGCACCGGACGCGTCGCCGGCCCCGCGGGCACGCTCACGCTCGGCGGGCTTGCCCACATCCTGCCTGGCGATCTTGCTCGGGTCGAAGGGAAGGCGGCTCATGACTTGGCATCACGTTCGGCTTGCTGTTGCAGGTGCCAGAGGCGGGCGTATTTGAGCTGCACGCTGAGGGCGGCTTTCTGCGCGACGACCAGGCCGAACGTCCCCTGCACGAACCCGCCCTTGAGGAGGTAGTACTTGATGAACGCCACGGCCGGCCTCAGCAGCAGTTGCAGGTAGTCG
>CAYYPN010000149.1:0-7363 GCA_964473545.1 uncultured Planctomycetaceae bacterium | reverse complement strand
TGCAGAACGTCTACCGCGCCCAGGGCCAGACCATCGACGACAAGCACATGGAAGTGATCCTCGGCCAGATGCTGCACAAGGTGCGCGTCGAGAACCCCGGCGACACCAACCTGCTGCCGTTCGACGTGGTCGACAAGTTCGTCTTCCGTGCCGAGAACCAGCGGATGGCCGACTCGGCGAAGATCAGCGAGCCGGGCGACACCGGCCTGCCGGTCGGCGCCATCGTCAGCAAGGCCGAGATCAAGGAGGCCAACGCCAAGGCCGAGGCCAACGGCAAGACCCCGGCGAAGGCCAAGCGTCCCCGTCCCTCGTCGGCCCGCACCCTCCTGCTGGGCATCACCAAGGCCTCGCTCCAGAGCGAGTCGTTCCTCTCCGGTGCGTCGTTCCAGGAGACGACCAAGGTCCTCACCGCCGCGGCGCTCGCCGGCAAGCGCGACGACCTGATCGGCCTGAAGGAAAATGTCCTGCTCGGCCACCTCATCCCCGCCGGTACCGGCTTCAAGCCCTACCAGGAACTGAACCTGGTCAAGCTGGCCGAGCCGGTCGCCGAAGAGCGTCCCAGCGACGAGCAACTCATCGCCGAGGCCACCCGTGCCGCCGAAGCCTTGGGGGCCGATCGCACCGACCTCGAGGCCGAGCCTCTGACCGAACTGGAGATCGAGACGCTCTCGGCCGGCGAGTCACCGATCAAGCCCGGCTCCGCCGACACCGCCGATACCGAGGAATCGGCCCAGCAGTAATCCGACGCCGTTGACCGATAATCCGTATCGGATTCACGTGCCCCGTCGATTGGCGGGGCGCGTTTTTTTGTCTAACGGAGGGCACGAATCGCCCCGCCTGTCCCGTATGCACGTTTGCCTCTCATGCCGCGCTTCTAGGCACGGTGGCCCAATCCATGGGCAATTCGCCTGTTCTGTCGTGCCGGGAGCCGATATTCAGCGTGGCTGCGCATTCCGGCATCGGCTTTGCACAAGAGTCATCCAACCCACAGGCACTGCCTCTGACGTTGCGGCGAATGCCCGCATCGCCCGGGGCCCAGCGATTTGGAGACACGCTATGCAGATGATTGAAGCCGTGATCAAGCCTGCCAAGGTCGACGCCGTCAAAGGGGCGCTCAGTCGGTTGGGCATCCTCGGCGTCACCGCCCACGAGGTCAAAGGCTTCGGACGCCAGAAAGGACACACCGAACGCTACCGCGGCGCTCGCATGGACGTGGGTTTCGTGCCCAAGGTCCTGCTGAAGATCTGCGTCCGCAACGACGACCTCGACAAAGCCGTCGAGACCATCGTGTCCAACAGCCGCACCGGCGAAGTCGGCGACGGCAAGATCTTCATCTACCCGGTCACGCGGACCATCCGCATCCGTACAGGTGAAGAGAACGACGAAGCCCTGTAATCCGTCTTGAGATGACAATCCGTCCGGCCGTGGTTTTGACCGCCGTCGGGCCCGCATTGCCTGGTCACGAGCGCGCCGCCTTTCCCGCGGCGCGCTCGTGTTTTCATGACGCCTCACGCCAGGCCATAGCGCAGCGCCGGCCTGGGTCCGTTTACGGCGACCGGCCGCCGACACTGTCAAACCCGCTCCCCACATAATCCGCCCGGACCTTTTGACTTCGCCCGCACAATCGGCACAACCGGACCGGTTTCACACGCCATCGCCTCACCGCCGTCAACCCCGGCCCAATCCCGGTCGATGACTCTGTCTGAACGACGCATCGGACGCAGTCGGTTCAGGGAGTTTTGCGATGAAGACCAGGATTGTTCGACGGGCACTGACGGGGCTGGCTTTTGCCGCCGCCCTGCTGGTCGCCACCTCCGCACACGGCTTGACCATCACCGGCGATATCGTCGGCCTCGATCTGGTTCACCAGGTGCTGCCCCAACTCGACGGCGTCGACGACGCCACCGGCGCGGTGCAGCGCGTGGCCATTCTCGACACCGGCATCGATTACGATCATCCGGCCTTGGACGGCCGCGTGGTCGGCGGCGTCAACTATGCCGCCAACGCCCTGTGGGGCGCGACCGATCCGGCGTCGTGGGACGATCGCCACGGCCACGGCACGTTCGTCTCCGGCATCGTCGGGTCGGGACAGGCCGGCCTGACCGGCATGCTGCCGCGCATCGAGTTCGTTTCCGTGCGCGTGCTCGCCCAGAACGGCCAGGGCTCGCTCAGCGACGTCGCCTCGGGACTCAACTGGGTCGCCGAGCATGCGGACCAGCTCAACATCACCGCGGTCAACCTCTCCCTTGGCACCGACACCGTGTACGCCAGCCCCGACACCGTGCCCAACTGGTCGGTCACCAGCGACATCCAACACGCCTTCGACCGCCTCGAGGCGATGGGTCTGGTGACCGTGGTCGCCTCGGGCAACTCCGGCAGCAAGACCGGCATGAGCTTCCCGGCCATCCTCGACGGCACCATCAGCGTCGGCGCGGTCAACCAGTCCGACCATGTCGCCGGGTTCACCAACCGCAACGAACTGCTCGATCTGCTGGCGCCCGGCTCGGGCATCGAGTCGCTGTGGAAGAACGGCCTGACCGCCAGCGGCAGCGGCACCAGCTACGCCGCACCGTGGGTTACCGGCGCTTCGATGTTGCTGCGTGAAGCCTACCTGCACTTCACCGATGACCTGGCAGGCGATTACGACAGCTTCCAGGATCGCCTGATCGACCTGCTGCAACACAGCGGCAAGGACATCTACGACCCCGGCACAGGCCAGACGTTTGCCCGGCTGGACCTGGCCGAGGCGATCAACCTGGTCTACGAGGAATTCGGCGTCCAGACGCCGATCCCCGAGCCGGCCACGCTGGCGATCATGGCGGCGGGACTGATCACGCTGCATCGGCCGCGCCTTCGTCGCCGAGCCGCCTGAATGAGCACATGACTCGACCTTCGCACGGGGCGAAGGGGTGAAAGGGCCTGCCTCGATTCTCCAAATCCCAAGGCAAGGCTAAACGACCCGGTTCGTATTCATACGAGCCGGGTCGTTGTTATGGTTGAGGTGGAATCGTGCCCGACCGTCGTGCGGCGGGGTGGCTTATCCGCCCCGCACACCCGCGAAGGTCACCGCGAACGCGAAGGGACCGGGCTTGAGCTGGTACGGCTCCATCGGGCCGGGGCCGCAACTGGCGCTGCCCAGGCCGTGATGGGCACGGTCGAGGTGCAGCGTGATCGTGTCGCGCGGGGCCAGTTCGTGCTGATGGGCCGCGGCTTCGAGGTCGGCGGTCGTGAAACGATGGGCGGAGAAGTTGATCGTCGGGTCCGCCGTGGCGCGGAGGCCGAGGCCGCTATCCTCGCGTAGCGTGACCCAGCGTGTATCGGTGCGGTTGCCGTTGTCCTGCGGATAGACGTAGTTGGTGAACAGGTCATCGACATTCATCTGCCAGCGGCCGATGCGAGCGGCATGGTCGCTGTCGCGGTAGCACTCGCCGGGCCCGCGGCCGAGCCATTCGACCTCCTCCAGCGCGCCGGGCAAGGTCGCCTCGACACCGAGCCGCGGAATCCACTGGGGCCATTCGCCGCGGAAGTCGCCCTTCACCGTCAGCCGCACGCGGCCGTCGCCGGTGATGTCGTAGAGGTATCGGCAGTCGATGGCCTGCTGTTGCCCGGGCGGCGCGACGGCGGCATCGACCTCGATACGCACCGCCTGACCCGACGCCGTGACGCGGCAGTCATCGACCCGATGCTGCATGATGTTCAAGCCCAGATTCTTCCACTGTTCCGACCGCTTGCGACCGGTGCCCATGCGTTCGTTGTCGATCGGCGCCCGCCAGATCGTCAGGCGCGGGCCGTCGAACATGATCGGCTTGCCGCCGCATTCCCAGCGGGCGATGCGGCCGTGCAACCGGTCGAACGTGATGCGACTGTCGCCGCAGGTGATGACGGTGTCCGTGCCCCGCACGTCCACGCCGGGCGCGGTTCCGCCGCCAGCCTCGACCTTCGCCGGTTGACCGGGCAGCGCGTGCTGGTGCCAGCCGACCTCGTGGCCGGCCTCGGCCCAGCAGGTCGCTTGGGTCAACGTGAACCGCACCAGCAACAACGCTTCGCCCTGCACATCGGGAAGCGCGTAGCCAGGCAACGTGATCGTCTGGCTCTCACGCGGCGCGACGGCCGGCGCGGGCATCGTGCCTTCGCTGACCGTCTTGCCCTCGACCTCAACGGCCCAATGCATCGTCAGGCGATCGAGCGTGGCGAAGTCGTAGCGATTGGTCAGCTTCAGCTCACCCTTGGCCGCATCGACCGGTTCCACGTGCACCGGCATGAGGACCTGCTTGTACTCCAGCAGGCCGGGCGAGGGCGTGCGATCGGGGAAGATCAGCCCGTCGCAGACGAAGTTGCTGTCGTTGGGTTCATCCCCGAAGTCGCCGCCGTAGGCGAACCATTCGCGGCCATCATCGGTCCGCTGCCGCACGCCGTGGTCGATCCACTCCCAGACGCACCCGCCCTGCAGGCGCGGGTACTGATAGATCACGTCCCAGTACTCGGCGAGGCTGCCGGGCCCGTTGCCCATGGCGTGGGCATACTCGCACAGGAAGAACGGGCGCGTCAGATCCGGCTCCCGCCGCTCGGCGGTATCGTAACCCTCATCGCCTTCATCCGGCGGGTAGTTCTTCAGGTCCTTCTCACCCTTGCCGATGCGTTCGGTCTCGGGCACGGTCGCATACATATCGCTGAAGATGTCGATCGCCTTGCCCGTGCGATCGCCTTCGTAGTGTACGAGGCGCGTCGGGTCGTTGGCCTTGATCCACTCGTACATCGCCACGTGGTTGCGGCCGAACCCCGACTCGTTGCCCAGCGACCACATGACGATGCTCGGGTGATTGCGGTCGCGCTGCACCATGCGCCGGGCGCGATCGAGGTAAGCCTCGGCCCAGTCGGGGCTGTCGCTCAGTTCATCCCATCGCTTGACCGGCCCCATGCCGTGGCATTCGAGGTCGGCCTCGTCGCACACGTACAGGCCATACTCATCGCACAGGTCGAGGAACCGCTCGCACGGCGGATAGTGGCTGGTGCGGACGGTGTTGATGTTGTGCCGCTTCATGAGCAACACATCCTCGAGCATGGCCGCTTCGTCGGGCACGCGCCCCTGGTCCGGGTGCCATTCGTGCCGGTTGACGCCCTTGAACTTCACCGCGACGCCGTTGACCCGCAGGTTGCCGCCCTTGAGCTCGACCTGGCGGAAGCCGACGCGCACGGTGCGCGTGTCGACGACGTTGCCGTCGCCCGCATGCAAGGTCAGGTTGAGTGTGTAAAGGTAAGGATCCTCGGCCGACCACAGCCTCGCCCCCGGCAGGTCGGCCTGCAGGTTCACGTGCGCCCGGCCGTCCGCGCCGACGTCGGCGGCATCAGCGGCCAGCGTCGCTGCCGCCTTGCCCTGGGCGTCGACCAGTTCGCCCCGCACGCTCAGGCCCGACGCGTCATCCGTCCCGCCATTGGCCAGCGTCGCCTCGACGTGCAGCGTCGCGTTGCGGTAGTCGCCATCGAGGTCCGTGCGGACGGCCACGTCGTACAGGCTCGTCGCGGGCATCGCCACCAGGTGCACGTCGCGGTAGATTCCGCTGAGCCACCACATGTCCTGGTCCTCGATGTAGCTGCCGTCGTTCCACTTGAGCACGCGCACCGCCAGCAGGTTGTCGCCGGCGGCCAGCTTGTCGGTGATGTCGAACTCCGCGGGCATGCGGCTGACCTTGCTCATGCCCGCGTGCTGACCGTTGACCCACACGTCGAAGTACGAGTCGACCCCGGCGAAGTGCAGCAGCACCCGCCGCCCGCGCCACCCCTCGGGCACGCGGAAGGTCCGGCGGTAACAGCCCGTCGGGTTCTCGCTGGGCACGTAAGGCGGATCGACCGGGAACGGATAGCGGACGTTGGTGTAATGCGGCAGGCCATACTTGCCGCCGCCGGCCATCTCCCAATGCCCGGGCGTCGCCAACTCGTCCCATGCGCCATCGTCGAACCCGACCTGCTCGAAGCCTTCGGGCGTCGCGTCGGGCGCGGGGACCGGGCAGAACCGCCACGCCCCGGCCAGCGACACCGCCCGGTCGTCGGTCAGTTGTGCCGAGCGCCCGGGCAGGCGATGGCGATGTTGTACGGCGGGATTCTGCCAGTCATGCATGGGTCGAAACTCGGCAAGGAGAAGGTGGGTCGGATTGTTGACCAGAACACGGTCTTGGGAGCCGTACGATACAGACCCGCCCCCCGGCCATCAATCCAGCGACCCGGCCGCGGCGACCTGACATTTTCCACCCCCCCCGTCACCGGCCGATCGATCGGCAAGTTCGCGTACGTACGAGGTTTGCGCAAGATGTCAGGCGATGTCAGGCCTGACATGCCCGCAAGCGGGGAAGCAATGCAATCGCAGGTCCATCAGGCATTTACAGCGATGCCGCAAAATCGCAGCGTGTCAGGCCGATCTGCGACTCGCCTTCCGCCGACCCAGGTGCGACACGATCACCGACAGCAGGTACACCGCCCCGGCGGCAAGAACGATCGCCGACTCGGGGCTGACCGCCGTGCCGTAGACGGCGATGCGCGGCAGCGTGGTCAGGCCGATGCAAAGCAGCGTGGCCCCGAGCATCATGCCGCCGATGCGCGCCGCGTGATGCGCCGCCGTCGCCGCGGGCAACGTGAGCAACGCCAGCACCAGGATCAAACCCACCACCTGGATCAGGCACACCACCGCCAGCGCCACCAGCACGAGCAGGAGGATGTTGGTGCGCAACACGCTGACGCCCTGGAGCTGGGCCTGTTCGTCATCCAGGCAGACCGCCAGCAGGCGCTTGTGCCAGAGCAGGACGACGATGACGATGATCACGTCGAGGGCGAGGATAAGCCCCACGCGATCCCAGGCGACGGTGGCGATGTTGCCGAACAGGTAGCTCATGAGTTCCGACTGGTAGCCGGGGGTGAACTTGATGAGCATGATGCCGACGCTCATGCCGACGGCCCACATCGCGCCGATGAGCGTGTCCAGCCGCTCGGCGGCCCGGTCGTGAACGAACCCGATGAGCACGGCCGCGCCGATCGCGGCGATGATCGCGCCATGCATCGGCTCGATCCAACTCATCGCCTGAGGCCAGCGACTGGCCAGAAACACCGCCGCGCCGACCCCGCCCACCGCCATGTGCGCGATCGCCCCGACCAGAAACACGATCCGCCGCGTGATCACGTAAGGCCCGATCACCCCGCACGCCAACGACGCAGCCAACCCCGCGATCAAACCGGTCAGCAGAAACGGATTCGTCGACATGTCGGAGAAGAAGGTGGGCATAGGGGGTCGGGGGTCGGGGGTCAGTCGGAACCCGGACCTTCGCGGCGCTCAGGTCCGGCCTGGCTAGGGTCGGTCAGCGATCGGGCAGTTGTG
>CAYYPN010000148.1:1219-7451 GCA_964473545.1 uncultured Planctomycetaceae bacterium | reverse complement strand
AGCCCCGGATTACGGATCACCCCCGGATCACCCCCGGCCCGCGGATCACGTCCATACAAGTCGGGGGTCGGTTGACTCCAGCCCGCGCGATCCGGCAATCCCCCGCCTCGGATTTCATTTCAACGGGGAAAATCACCATGGGTTGCACGCAGATTCATTTGCCGATCGTTCGTCCGGGTGGACTGGTTCCTCGGCCACCATCACCTTCTCCGGCCTGACCGGCAGCGTCTACCAGGTCGACGTCGTCTCGGCCCGAACCGTCAACTATGTCTCGGACTTCACCATTGACGGCTCCTTCGCCGACAGCGATCCCAATGGTGATGACTTTGGCGCCCAAGCCGATGGCTGGGTGAACGGCTCGATCATGACGTGGAACAGCATCGCGCTGACCTGCGGTTCGATGACCATCCAGGCCGAACTTGTTGAGTCTTTCATTCTGTTTAGCGCCGTCCGCCTGACCGAAGTCCCTGAGCCGACCACCCTGGCGCTGTTGGGGCCTGGCGGCCTGGCGCTGTTGCGTCGGCGTCTTTCGCGATGAGTCTGTTTACACCTCCACCGCTTCGCCGCACAGGCTGCGGCCGATGGCTCGGCTTACACCGGGCGGCAGTCGTTCAGTGGGGGGTAGGGGCGGCCGGGGATCAGTTGGCCGCGGTCGACAAAGCCCTCGGGACGCCGGCTCAGTCGAGCGACCAGGTGTTGGCGACAGGCGGCCAGCGTCTGGTTCGCGGCTGAATCTCCGCCCAGGTCGTGGATCTCGTGAGGGTCTTCGTCCAGGTCGAACAACTGCTCGCTGCCGTCGTGGGGGCGCCAGATGTACTTGAATCGGCCGTCGGTCAGGGCGTGATAAGCCTGGGCCGGGCTGTAGCAGGGGGCGTGTTCGAAGTGCAGCCATGGGCGGCGGGGGGCATCTTCACCGCGCAGGCGGGGCGCCAGGCTGATCCCGTCCAAGCGATCCGGTATCGCCGCGCCGGCCAGGTCGAGCAACGTCGGCATCAGGTCTTCCAGGCAAACCGGGTCGGTATGACTGGCGTCGTGGGTGAGGTTCAGGTCGGGCGAGCCGGCGATGATCAGCGGGATGTTGGCCGAGCCTTCGTAGGGTTGGCATTTACGGTAGTAGCCATGGTCGCCGAGCATTTCGCCGTGGTCGCTGGTGAAGACGATGAGCCAGGGCCGTTGGGCCCGTTCGCTGCGTTGGCGGAACGCGTGAATGAGTCGGGCGATGGCGGCGTCGATGTGATCGATCAGGCCGAAGTAACCGGCTTGCGCGTCGCGCCGGGTCCGGCCCGAGAGCAGGACGCGGTGGCCCTGTTCATCGCCTTGCTCGGTCAGTTTCTCGACGTCGACCCAATCGCCCATCACCGGCACCGGCAGTGGGCGGGCTGCGCAGGCGTCGAAGCATCGTCGGGGTGGGAACAGCGGCGGATGCGGCGCGTAGAACGACGTGGTCAAAAACAGCGACCGATCGGATGCGACCTCGTCGACCAGGCGCTGGGATCGGTCGACGATCCACTCGGTCGGATGCAGTTTGTCGTCCAACGGCCAGGGCTTCGCCTCCCAGCCGTTGTAGCTCAGGCCCATCTCGGCCACGAGTTCACGAATGCCCGCCACGTGCGGCGCAGCCTCTTTCAGTGCGCGGTCGTAATCGTCATCCGCGACATACGTCGATCCCAACACCTGGTGTTGATAGCCGCACGTCCCGCTTTCCGGCGGCTGGTGCATGCTCCGCCCGACCAGCGCGGTCGTGTAGCCGACCTCGGCGAGCATGCGCGGCAGTGTGGGGGTCTCGAACGGCTTGGCGGCGAAGCCCACCACACCGCTGGTGTTCGGGCACAGCCCGCTGAGCAGGCCGTACCGGGCGGGGATGCACGAGGCGACCGTCGTATAGGCCCGACGAAACAACGTCCCCCGCTGCGCCAGCGCATCCAGCGTCGGTGTCCGCACGCCGGGGTGGCCCAGCCGTGACAGGCAATCGCCACGATGCTGGTCGGACATGATCAACAACACGTCGGGGATTCGCTGGGCCATCGGGAAACCTGATTGGGCAGCCTGGCGCTGTTTCGACGAAGCTCACACAAGTGCTTCGGCAGCGACGTTAAAGATATCATCACAGAGGATGCGGAGGGGTTGTCGGTTTTCAGATTTCAGTTTGCGGTGTCGAACACAATACGTTGGCAGGGGGTGTCTTGCCGAAAACTAAAAACGCTTCTCTGTGTCTCCGTGTCTCCGCGCCCTCTGTGATATTCAGCCTCACACCCCGACCGCGTCGTCGCACAGCGAGCGGCCGATGGCTTCGGCGACGCGGCGCATCGTCTGCATCATCTCCATAAGCACGTCCGGCGTCACCGACTGCGCCCCGTCGGTCATCGCGTGCTGCGGGTCGTCGTGGCATTCGAGGATGACCGCATCGGCGCCCGACGCCACCGAGGCGTAGGCCAGCGACGGCACGAGGTGGGCGTGGCCCGAGCCATGTGACGGGTCGGCGACGATCGGCAGGTGCGAGCGTTTGTGGCATTCGGCGATGGCCGCGAGGCTGAGCGTGTTGCGGACGTGGTTTTCGAACGTCCGGATGCCGCGCTCGCAGAGGATGACGTTGTCGTTACCGGCATCGAGGATGTACTCGGCGGCGAGGAGATATTCGTCGAGGGTCATCGCCATGCCGCGCTTGTAAAGGACGGGCTTGGGCTGCTGGCCGCAGGCCTTGAGCAACTCGAAGTTCTGGGCGTTGCGGGTGCCGAGCTGGAGGCAGTCGGCGTATTCGCTGACGATCTCGACGTCGGCGGGAGTGACGACTTCGGTGACGATGGCCAGGCCGGTCTCGGCGCGGGCGGCGGCGAGCATTTTCAGGCCGTCCTCGCCGTGGCCCTGGAAGCTGTAGGGGTTGGTACGGGGTTTGAACGCCCCGCCGCGCAGCGCGGTGCAGCCGGCGGCCTTGACGTGCCGTGCCATGGCCAGGATGTGCGGCTCATTCTCGACGCTGCACGGCCCGGCGATGACCTGCACGGCGTTGCCGCCGATGACGCAGTCGTCGCTGATCGCGACCCGGGTGCGTTCGGGTTTGACCTCGATGCTGGAGCGTTTGTAGGGCGCGAGGATGGGCACGACCTTCTGGACGCCGGGCATCGTCTCGAACGCCTCGCGGTCCTTCTTGCGGTCGTCGCCGATGACAGCCACGACGGACAGTTCCGTGCCGTGGATGACCTGATCCTTGAGTCCGAGTTCGCGCACCATGTTGACCACCTCGTTGATCTGTTTTTCGGTGGCCCCGGGTTGCATGACGACGATCATGGTGGATTCTCCTGTGGGTGCCGGGCGGATGAGGCCGGGCGGGTGTGGAAGAAAAAACCCCGATGCGTCGTGATCCGCATCGGGGCCCTGGTTTCGTGAGATTGCCGCGTGTGGCTAGTCCTGCACGATACCCCTTGCGGAATCAAAGCCGCTGAAGAAGTACCACGCAAAATAGAAACGACGGGCGTTCATGACTGGGGGAATTATGAAGCATAAGCGGGGAATGTCAATGGAGAAATCGTGAGAAAAGCGTTTGAACCGTACGAAGTGCTAACCGCCAAGGCGCCAAGAGCGCCGAGAGGGAAGAGATCAGGATGTCGGTATTCGGTTTTCAATTGTTGGGGATCGGTTGCCGCAATGGTCCTGAAAACCGAAATCTGAAAACCCGGTCCCTTCTCCTGTCTCTTGGTGCTCTTGGCGTCCTGGCGGTTGTTTTCGGTATTCTAAACGTCATGAACGACACGGACCGACAAGGCCTGGACGCGGCGGTGGAGCAGGCGCGGCGATCAGCCGCCCAGGGTGGCATTCCCATCGGGGCGGCGCTGGTCGATCCGGCGGGGCGGGTCGTCGCAGCCGGGCACAACCAGCGGGTGCAGACCGGGGACCCGACCGCCCACGGCGAGATGGACTGCCTCCGCAACGCCGGCCGACGACGCGACTGGCACACCCTCACCATGGTCACCACGCTCAGCCCCTGCGCCATGTGCAGCGGGACGATCGTGCTGCACCGCATCCCGAGGATCGTGATCGGTGAGCACGATACCTTCCGGGGGCGAGAGGACTGGCTGGCGGCCGAGGGGGTCGAGCTGGTGCTGGCCGACGACCCGCGGTGCGTGGAACTGATGCGGGCGTTTATCGCTGAGCATGCGGAACTTTGGAACGAGGACATAGGAGTGCCGGGCGATGGCTGAGCCGATGGTGCTGGATCATCCGCTGGTGAGCGACTGGCTGGCGATGCTGCGGGATGTGAACACGCCGGCCGACACTTTCCGGGTGCTGGTGCGGCGGCTGACGGGTTTGCTGATGATCGAAGCGACGCGCGACCTGGCGACGGAGGCGGTCGACGTGACGACGCCGATGGGGACCGCGTCGTGTCGGCGGTTGGCCGAGCGGGTGGCGCTGGCGCCGATTCTGCGCGCGGGGTTGGGCATGGTCGACGCGGCGCTGGAATACCTACCGGGGGCGGGGGTGGAGGTGAGGCATCTGGGAATGTACCGGGATGAGCGGACGCTCAAGCCGGTGCACTACTACAACAAGCTGCCCTCGCCGGGCGCGACGGATCGCCTTCCGGGGGTGGCGATGGTGCTGGACCCGATGCTGGCGACGGGCGGGTCGGCGGTCGAGGCGATCGAGGCGTTACAGCAGTGGGGCGTCGGGCGGATCAAGCTGCTGGCGGTCGTCGCGGCGCCGGAGGGTGTGGCCCGGGTGCGGCGCGACTTTCCGCATTGCCGGATGTACGTCGCGGCACTGGACGAGAAGCTCAACGACATCGGCTACATCGTGCCGGGCCTGGGTGATGCGGGGGACCGGATGTTCGGGACGACATGACACGAAAGCCCACGCATGGCCATGCGTGGGCTTTGGGGATGCTTATGTTGTGAGTGGCCGCGGGTGGGATTGTGTGTCGCTGCGAGACACAATCCGTACGGATCGACCCCACGCAGCGTCCGCCCTGGCATCCGCGCGTGTGCGCCTCCCAACGACCCATTGAAAAAACGGCGGTCCATTGGACCACCGCCTTTTCAAGCGGAGCGGGTGGGATTCGAACCCACGGTACCCGTAAGGGTACACACGATTTCCAATCGTGTTCCTTCAGCCGCTCGGACACCGCTCCGGAGCGTGATGATGCGTTATGGTAGCGGTCGCCGGGCGTGAGTAAAGGACGCGACCCATGCGCTATCGACGGACGGACCTGCACGGACTGCTGGTGGTCGACAAACCGGTCGGCCCGACGTCGATGCAGGTGGTCCGCGTGGTGCGGCATCGGGCCGGGCACTGCAAGACCGGTCATGCCGGCACGCTCGATCCGCTGGCGTCGGGGGTGCTGGTCTGCTGCCTCGGCCGGGCGACGCGCAGCGTCGATCAACTGATGGGGCTGGTCAAAGTGTACGACACCGAGATCGACCTGGCGGCGTTTACCACGACCGACGATGCCGAGGGCGAGCCGCGGGCCGTTGACGTGACGACGCCGCCGACGTTGGCACAGGTGCGGCAGGCGCTGGACCACCTGACCGGCGACATCGAGCAGACGCCGCCGGCGTTCAGCGCGGTCAAGGTCGACGGACAACGGGCGTACGACCTGGCCCGAAAGGGCCGCGACGTGAAGGTGAAATCGCGCCTCGTGCGCATCGACTCGATTGAATTGCAGGCCTACGACTGGCCGCGCCTGCATATCACGGTCACCTGCGGGAAGGGGACGTACATCCGCTCGCTGGCGCGGCAGATCGGCCAGGCCCTGGGTACGGGCGGGTACCTGACGAGTCTGCGCCGCACGGCGATCGGGCCGTACACCATCGACCGCGCCGTCCCGCTCGACGAGGTGCCCGAACCGCTGAATGCCGAGCACCTGCTGCCCGCACCTTCGATACAATGATTTTCGTCCTTCGGCCCCGTAGCTCAGCGGTCAGAGCAGTCGACTCATAATCGATTGGTCCCTGGTTCAAATCCAGGCGGGGCTATTAGATCGATCAGGTCTGATGGATGCTGGATCATGGGATGACTGATGCCAGCCGGCGGGCCAGTACGATGGTCATGTCGTCGGCCCGGGGGGCGCCGGCCGTGTACTGCTCCACCCCGCTGCGGATCTTTTCGATCAACTCGAGCATGGGCAGGTCGTGGTGCTGGCGGATGATCCGCTCGACCTGCGGCTGATTGAATTGCACCTTGTTGGCGTCCATCGCTTCGTAAATGCCATCGCTGATCAGCGCCAGAATATCGCCGGGCGCCA
>CAYYPN010000148.1:0-1209 GCA_964473545.1 uncultured Planctomycetaceae bacterium | reverse complement strand
CCCGCGCAGGCCTGACTCGGTGACCTCGGCAACAATATCGCCGGGCGCCATGGCAATGGGCGGCGGGGCTTCGAGGGGAATGGCGTCGGTGATGCCCATGGGCAGCGTCGAGGCGCCGAGCGTTTCGATCGAGGTGTCGGCGGCGCGGTAGTGCAGCAGCGGGCCTTGTCCGCCGCTGTGGTAGGCGATGGTGTGGGTGCGGGCATCAAGCACACCGATAAAGGCGGTGACGAAACGGTTGGCGGCGAGGTCGTCGGCCAACTGGGCGTTGATGTGCAGGAAGACATCATCAAGGCCGGCGTGCAGGCGTGTCGCCATGCGCATCATGGCGCGGACCTGTGTGACAGACAGCGCGGGCCCGATGCCGTGACCGGTCGCGTCGCCCATAAGCAGCATGGCACGGTGCTTGTCGAGTTGGACGCCGTCGTAGATATCGCCGCCGGTCTGGTCGGCCGGTTCGCTCCAGCCGGCCAGATCATAGCCGGACACAGTGGGCATGGCCTGCGGCAGGACACGGCGTTGAATGTCGCGGGCCAGTTCGAGGGCGCGCTCGATCTTCTGCTTTTCGAGGTACTGCACCATGAGCGTGGCGCGTTGCAGGGCAACGGCGCACTGGGCGGCCAAGGCGGAGGTGATCTGCTCGTCTGACTCGGTGAAGACGCCGGTGTGCTTGTTGAGCAGTTGCATCACGCCGACGAGCTTGTCGTCAAAGCCGACCAGCGGTACGGCCAACAGGCAGCGCGTGCGGTAGCCGGTCTTGCGATCGACCTCGGCGTTGAAACGCTCGTCGCCGTAGCAGTCGGATACGTTGATGATGGTGCGGGACTGGGCGGTCTGGCCGGCGATACCCTTGTCGGCGGGGAAGCGGATTTCACGCTCGCCGGTGGCCACCCGGGCGTACAGTTCGTGGGTGGGTTCGTCGTAGAGAAACACGGTGCCACGATCAGCATCGAGCACAGCACGGGCAGCGTCGATGACCTGCTGCAGCAATTCGTCGAGGTCCATCGGAGCGCTGAGTTTGCGCGTGACTTCAAGTATACGCCACAGAACCTGCGGATCGATTTCGGCCAACGGGTTGGTCACGAACCACTCCAGAATAATACCAGCGGCACATCCGAGGCGCGTCAACATAGTCTCGGTACCGCAGGCGCCGGCTCAATCGACCTGGACCCGCCCGACCAGGCGGCGCTGCGCAGCCGACAGGGGCAA
>CAYYPN010000147.1:0-7454 GCA_964473545.1 uncultured Planctomycetaceae bacterium | reverse complement strand
AGTTGCTCGCATTGTTTGAGCCCGCTGGGCAGTTGGATGCCGCAGACGGTTTGCGACTGCTGGTATTCCTTCCAGCCGGACCCGGCGAGATAGCCGCGCACAACACACTCGATGGGCACGACGTTGGTCTTGCGGCAGAGCATGATGCGACGATCGAGGGCCTGCTGCTGGTCGGTGTCGAGTCCGGGCACGTCGGCGGCGCGGGTCGAGATCAGGTGGTGCGAGACCCGGTCGGCGAACCGCTCAAACCAGAAGCGGCTGATCTGAGTCAGGACGATCCCCTTGCCGGGCAGGCCGTTGGCCATGATCACGTCGAAGGCGCTGATCCGGTCGGAGGCGACGATCAGCAGCCCGGACTCGCCCGAGGGCAGGGTCAGGTCATAAATATCCCGCACCTTGCCCGTGCGGCGTCCGGGCAGGGGCAGGTCCGTCTGCATCAACGCGTTGTCCGGCATGGTGTATTTCCTTCAGGTTCAACAGGCGGGCACGCGAGAGTTTACCGCGCATTTATCTTTCCTTCCACGGGCGATTCGGACTTGTCGAAACTGTTTAAATCGCGACAATGTGGCAAGTGTATCCTCCGCACCGGCAGGCTCCGGCCTGCCGGAAGCGGACGGACACGCCGCGGCCGGTCCATCCGGCAGGACCGATGTCGAACCCAGCGCAATGCTGAAGGAGGCGCCTCCCGCAGACGCCAGACCGCGACAACCTGCACCCGGCATCCCGCCGCCGCCGCCCCGACCTGAACCCGGAATCATTCATACCTTCATACCACGAGGTGCGGCCAACCGGCCCTGAAGTACGATGCTGAAGTTCCGTGTCGTTGGAGACGATTCTGCCGACCCGCCATTGGTGTTGCGCAATGCACACCTGCTTGGAGCGGACAACATTGCCGTTCGCGGGTCGATTCAGTTCGATGGCTCGACCATCACGTGTGACAAGCGGGCCGTGGGGCCCGCGGCGCTGTCCCTGCAGATCCCGGTGGGCGATGTCGGTGAGGTTACCGTCCAGACCTGCCTCCTGCCGGATTGTGACGAGCCGTACCTGCTGTACCTGGAGTTGGCCCGCCATCGTCTGATGCTGCTGCTGAGCAAGCAGGAGGATTGGATGATGTTTGATCTGCCGGCCGACCACCCGGCGATGAAGCGGTCGCAACTGGCCCGGTCGCTGTTCGTCAAGGCGTTGAACGTGGACGATGACGAGGCCGCGACCCAGCGGCTGGCGCGGGAGTCGCTGGCGGCGGCGGCCGACGCGTCGGAGGAGCTGGCCCTGGCCCATGCCGACCTGCTGCACAATCGCCGGCGCCAGTCGGGCAATTACCGCCGGGCGGTGCTGGGTTGCGGCGTCGCCCTGGAGCAGACCACCGAACAGATTCGCCGGTCGCTCTCGGCCAACTTCGACTACGTCGCCGTGCCCACCCGCTGGCGTCGCATCGAACCCCAGGAACAGCAATACGACTGGTCCCTGCTGGATAACTGGGCGGAGTGGGCCCACCGCACGCGGATGGCGCTGCTCGCCGGGCCGGTGGTGAGCTTCTGCCCGTTGTGCTCGCCGGACTGGCTGGGCGTGATGGAGCACGACTACGAGACGCTCCGCGACACGATCTACGAACACATCGAGCGGCTGGTCACCCGCTACCGCAATGTCGTGACCCTGTGGAACGTCGTCAGCGGCATCCACACCAACAGCCAGCTCAACCTGACGCTGGATCAGTTGATGGACCTGACACGCATGGCGGTCATGCTGGTCAAGAAGATTCAGCCCAACGCCAAGACGCTGGTCGAGATCACGCATCCGTTCGGCGAGTACTACGCGGCCAACGCGCGGTCGATCCCGCCGATGATCTACGCCGACATGGTGCTGCAGTCGGGCATGCCGGTCGATGCGTTCGGGCTGCGTCTGCTGATGGGCCAGGCCCGTCCCGGCCAGTACACGCGCGACCTGATGCAACTCAGCGCATTGCTCGACCGGTTCAACGGTCTGGGCAAGCCGCTGCACATCACCGCCGCCGGCGTGCCCAGCAAACCCATCGAAGTCGAACTCGCCCGGGCCAACGGCTCGGGCAACCATCGCGGCGGGCCCAACCATCCGCCGGACAGCAACTCCGGCCACTGGCGCAAGCCCTGGTCATCGCTGGTGCAGAGCCACTGGCTCGAGGCGTTCTATCACATCGCGTTGAGCAAGCCGTTCATCGACTCGATCGCGTGGGTGGACCTGGCGGATCACGATAAATCGGAGTTGCCGCACGCAGGGCTGGCGATGCCGAGCCTCAAAGCCAAGGGCGCGTTCCATCGGGCCACGGCCATCCGGAAGGCGTTGCATGCCGAATACGCCACGGGCACAACCTGACGATCGCCCGGCCGGCGCGGTCGCGCTGGTCGTGATCGCCACGCTGGCGCTGACCGCGACTTGTTCCACCGGGATCAACCCTTCCGGGGGCGGGGGCGGAGCGGCGGTTGGAGAAGGTGATGCGGCGATGGAGGGGACGCCGCTGTTTCGCGTGCCGGTGAATGAGGCCGACGTTCCGACGTTGGCGTTGTTGCCGGACATCGGTCCGGGGCGCGCCGCGGCGATGATCCAGACCCGTCGCGGCGCGCCCTTCGCCGACACCGCCGACCTGCAACGGGTCAACGGCATCGGCCCGGTCATCGCCGAACGGGTGACGCCTTATGTTCGGTTTGACTATCCCCAAAGCAATCGCAGAGAGCGCAGGGGCACGGAGGCGCAGAGATGATTTTCCGGTTTTCTGATGTTCTGACCTGTCCGCGTCCTGGCGTCTGTGCGATGGTTCCCACGCTTGGTTTACAATACGACCATGCTCATCTACGCGGGCATTGACGAGGCGGGGTACGGGCCGATGTTCGGGCCGCTGGTCGTGGCGCGGGCGGTGGTGGCGGTCGATGCCGATGAAGCGAAGGCTGACGCGCCGCCGGACCTGTGGGAGCAACTCAACGGGGCCGTGTGCCGCAAGGCCTCCGATCGCAAGCGGCGGATCGCGGTGAACGATTCCAAGCAGTTGTACACGCCGGCCGCCGGGTTGGGACACCTGGAGCGGGGCGTGCTGGCGTTCGCCGCGGCGTGCGGTTGCGAGCCGGCCAACCTCGACGCCTTGCTGCAGAGCGTGGCGTTCGACCCGCCCAGCCGCCAGCCCGATCAACTGTGGTACCTCGACGACGCCGGTGGCCCGACGTTGCCGCTGATCGTCGACGCCGGACAGTTGGCCATCGCCCGCAGCCTGCTCCAGCGTGCCCTGGCCGCGGCCGACGTGCGCATCGTCGAGCTCAGCGCGGCCGTCGTGTTCGAGGATCGGTTCAACCACATGGTCCAGGCCACCCGCTCCAAGGCCCGGTGCAGTTGGACCTTCGTCACCGGCCACCTCGACTCGGTCTGGCAACGCTTCGGCGAGCATCATCCGCTGGTCGTGGTCGATCGCCAGGGCGGCCGCACGCGGTATCACCAGCCGCTGGCGCTGGCGTTTGACGGGGTCGAGCTGCGCGAGACCGAGCAGTCGCCTTTGTGCAGTGCCTACGACCTGCACGCGGGCAAACGCCGCATGACCGTCCGCTTTGAAACCGGCAGCGAAGAGGCTCACATGCCGGTGGCGCTGGCGAGCATGACCGCCAAGTACGTCCGCGAGCTGCTCATGCACCGCTTCAACGCCTTCTGGCATCAGCACGCGCCCGGCATTGCGCCGACGGCGGGGTATGCGAAAGATGGCAAGCGTTTCCTGCGTGAGATCGACGTGGTGATCGACAAGCTGGCGATCGACCGCGACCAACTCATCCGCAGACGGTAAGGCTTGGAAGAACAAGCCAGGCCGGACCTGTCTGCCCCATGGCCCCCTTCGGGGAGTCTTCGAAGGTCCAGGTACCCGGCTCTTCACTTCGCTCAGAGCCGGCTTGAACAGGTTGCCATGCATAGACAAACCCCCCGGCGTATGGCCGAGGGGTTTGTTTGCAGTGTGTATTGCCGGCTGACGTTTCAGCGGCGCTTGCGGGGCATGCAGAACAGGCCGCCCAGACCCAGCAGGGCCAGCGTAGCCGGTTCGGGAATCTGGCTGAAGGTCTGGATGAACTGGCTCAGGTGGGCCGAGCCGTCGGTCTGGATGCCGCCGTTGGCGACGACGTCCTTGACGATCCAGATGTCCTGGTAGCCGTCGCCGAATTCCTGGTGATCGAAGGTTTTGTTGAGGGTCGTGCCGTTGTAGGCGACGAACTTGTTGACGATGTTGTCAGGCTGGAGGACTTCGCGGGGGTCGTTGCTGTAGACGTTCTCGGAGACGCTGACGAGCCCGCCGTTGTCGGCGCCGTAGGCGTCGATGCGGAGGGTGTTGTCAACGATGAGCCATCCCTGATCGCGCCAGTTGCGTTCGTCGGTGTTCACGATGCTGGCGCGGAAGGTGATGGTGGTGTCGGCGAGCTGGTTCTGGCTGGCGGACCAGCCGCTGTTGAACTGCAGGCCGAGCTCACCGGCGATTTCGATCGGGGTCACCTTGATCTCACCGGCACCCGCGCCCGGCGCGTAGGCGCCGACCGTGTTGGTCGTGGTCCAGGTGAAGTCCGCGAAGAGCTTGTCACCGACGATGATGCCGCCGGCGTCGTTGACTTCTTCGAGCGTGTAGGAGTTGGGTGCGCTGAGACTGCCGATGATGGCGGCGTCGGTGCTGCGGGTGTCGACGGAGGCGAAGACAGCCACGGCTGCGAGAACTGCCACGAGGCCCGTGTAAAAGTTGCTACTTCTCATGATTCCCTTCCCGTCCATCAGTTTCTCGAAAGCATCTGATGACGATTGACCGACCCGCTGCCCCGACGCACAACGCGCATCGGTTAAGGTCGACGTACTTCAGTTCATTCATCGGATGTGTGAAGGGGAAACTGGTGAATGGTCCCTCTCAGTTTTCCCACACATCCCGAGCCCGGTTTCTTCCTTTCCGGGCTTCTCTCGATAATTAGTATGCCACGAGATTCGGCGAATGCAACCGAAATTACCGGGCTCAGCCCAGATTTTTCGGAAATCCTATCCAGCTTCACGCCAGATTAAGCACATTTACGCCATCACCCCAGCCCCGCCCGGATCAGCACGTCGGGGCCGATTCGACGTAATTTCCTGATATGAAGCGGGATACCGTCCGATATCGCCGGCGTGTGCCGGGCCGACTTGGGCAAACGCAGCGGGGGCAATCCCCCGCCGTCGACCAGCAGGCGACCGGCGAGAAAAATCGCCGCCTCGTCGGCCAGCCCCTGCCGGAACAGCGCCGCGGTCAGCCCCGCCCCGCCCTCGGCCAGCACGTTGGTCACGTCATGCTCCGACGCCAGGTGCCTCATCAAAGGTTCCAGGCCGAGCAGCCCGTCCCGGTCGCACCGGCCCTTCAACTCGAACAGCTCAACGCCCCGTTCACGCAGGCGACTCGCCTTCGCTCTGGCCTGTCGGATCGCCGCGGCGGTCGTCGCCACGGTCAGCGGGGCCTGGTCGAGCGTGTCCAGCAGGCGGCAGGGCTCGGGCAGGCGCAGGCTCGGGTCGACGATCACCCGTCGGGCCACGCGCCGGGCCGGGGCATCGCGGGCGGTCAGTTGCGGGTCGTCGGCCGACGCGGTGCCGATGCCGACCATCACCGCATCGACCCGCCCGCGCCAGCGGTGGACGAGCCGGCGGGATTCGGGGCCGCTGATCCACTGGCTGTCGCCGGTGTGCGTGGCGATCGCCCCGTCGAGCGTCTGGGCCCATTTGGCGATGACGTAGGGCAGGCCGGTGGTCGTGCGCTTGGTAAACGGTGCAATCAGGTCGCGCCCCTGCGGTTCGCACAAGCCGACCTCGACGTCGATGCCGGCGGCGCGCAGTCGCTTGACGCCGCCGGTCGAGACGCGGTTGGGGTCGATGCAGGCGGCCACGACCCGCTTGACGCCGGCGGCGATCAACGCCTTGGCGCAGGGCGGGGTCTTGCCTTCGTGGTCGCACGGCTCGAGGGTGACGTACACCGTCGCGCCGCGGGCTTTGGCGCCGGCCTGCCGCAGGGCCTCGACCTCGGCATGCGCCCCGCCGAACCGCCGATGCCAGCCCTCGCCGACCACCCGGCCGGACTGGACGATCACACACCCGACCATCGGGTTGGGTTCCACGTAACCCTCACCCCGCCGGGCCAGGCGCAGGGCGCGCTTCATGCAGGTGGCGTCGTCCATGATCGGAAGTGTACCAAGGCCACCGGGGCCGGGGACGGCCCGGCTCGCCTATTCGCAATTCGCGAGTTCGCTGTTCGCTCAAAGCCACCGGGGCCGGGGACGGCCCGGCTCGCCTTCATTCTCGCCGGGGGTTTGACGACCCGTCGCATCATTGCGATAGTCATCGCGGTTATCATTGGGGCCGAACCACTTCCCCCGGATACCCGGATACGGAGCTTTCACCATGTGGATCGCCATCGGCGTCGTCGGCGGGCTGGTCGTGCTCGCCATCCTCTTTGTCATCGCCATCTACAACAAGCTCGTCGCCAAGCGCATCCAGTGCGAAAACGGCTGGTCCCAGATCGACGTGCAACTCAAGCGCCGCCACGACCTGATCCCCAACCTCGTCGAAACCGTCAAGGGCTACGCCAGCCACGAACGCGAAACCCTCGAACAGGTCACCAAGGCCCGCCAGCAGGCGGTCGATGCGTCCGGCGTCGCCGACCAGGCCCAGGCGGAAAACTTCCTCACCGGCGCCCTGCGGCAACTGTTCGCCCTCAGCGAGTCGTACCCCGACCTCAAGGCCAACCAGAACTTCATGCAGTTGCAGGAAGAACTGACCCGCACCGAGAACAAGATCAGCTTCGCCCGCCAGCACTACAACGACACGGTCAGCCGGTACAACACCGCGGTGCAGTCGTTCCCCTCGAACGTCGTGGCCGGCATGTTCAACTTCACCGAGCGCGAGTTCTTCGAGATCGAAGACCCCGCGGCCCGCGAAGTCCCGCAGGTGAAGTTCTAGGAGAGACGCCAACCGCCAGGACGCCAGGAGGGAAGAGAAGATTCTGGTTTTGTGTTTTCAGTTTTCAGGGGGTGCCGCGGGACTCACGCCCGAAACCTGAAATCTGAAAACTCCTCCCCTCTTCCCTCTTGGCGTCTTGGCGGTTGAATCCGATCCCCCGCTTGCCGTCGCGCGCCAACCACGTCACAATCACCCCCATGCCGACCAACCCCAAGTATTCCCGCGTGCTTTTGAAAATCAGTGGCGAGGCCTTCTGCCAACCCGGCCAGCGCGGCGTCGACGGGACTGAGCTGGAAGTCATCGCCCGTGAGATCCTCCAGGCCCAGCAGGTCGGCACCCAGATCGCCGTCGTCGTCGGCGGGGGCAACATCATCCGCGGCGGCGCCCTCGCCTCCGAAGGCCGCATCCCCCAGGCCACCGCCGACTACATGGGCATGCTCGGCACCGTCATCAACGGGCTGGCCCTGAAGGAAATGCTCGAAAAGCTCGGCCAGCCC
>CAYYPN010000146.1:0-7481 GCA_964473545.1 uncultured Planctomycetaceae bacterium | reverse complement strand
AGTGAAGGGTGTCGGGGGGAGGGGGGCCGCGTCCAATCCGGCCAATCGCTTCCAAAGCCTCAGCCTCGAGGTGCTCGACCAGGACGCCGCCGACCCGCCCTTGCTCACCGATGAATGGCTCGACGCCGCCGGCCGCACCATCCGCACCATCGTCGGCACGGAACACGCCCGCACCATCATCAACCCCGTCGATTCGCCCGACATCGGCTTCAAGTGGACGATCAACCCCTACCGCGGTTGCGAGCACGGCTGCGTCTACTGCTATGCCCGGCCCACCCACGAATACCTGGGCCTCAGCTCCGGACTCGACTTCGAAACCCGCATCATGGCCAAGGTCGATGCCCCCAAACTCCTCCGCAAGGAGCTCGCCTCGCCCGACTGGCAACCCCAGCCCATCGTCATGTCCGGCATCACCGACGCCTACCAGCCGGCCGAGTCCCGCCTCGAAATCACCCGCGGTTGCCTGCAAGTCATCGCCGAGGCCCGCCAGCCGGTCAGCATCATCACCAAGAGTCGGCTCATCCTGCGCGACCTGGACCTGCTGACGGAACTGGCCAACCACAACGCGGCGCGCGTGGCGGTGAGCCTGACCACGCTCGACAACGACCTGGCCGCGAAACTCGAACCCCGTGCCGCCAGCCCCCGCAATCGGCTGTGGACGATCAGCCGACTCGCCGCGGCCGGCATCCCGGTCAGCGTCATGGTCGCGCCGATCATCCCCGCGCTGAACGACCGCGAGGTGCCGCGCCTGCTCCGCGCCGCCGCCGACGCCGGGGCACGATCGGCCGGATACGTCATGCTCCGCCTGCCCCACCAGAACAAGCAGCTCTTCGACGACTGGCTCGCCGAGCACTACCCCCAGCGCCGCGAGCACGTGCTTTCGCTCGTCCACCAGATGCACCGCGGCAAGCTCTACGATGCGCAGTTCGGCGCCCGCATGACCGGCTCCGGGCCGTATGCCCAGCAGGTCCACATGACCTTCGACATGTTCGCCCGGCGCTTCGGCCTCAACGAGCCGATCGAACCCATGACCGGCGACGCCTTCCGCCGCCCCGAAGCCACCGAACAGTTGGCCCTGTTCGCGTGATTGCCCGGGCGCGTCTCACAACGGCGCGTTAATCGCCCGGCAGGGATGCCGGGTCATCAATGCCGACCAACGTCACGTGTAGTCCGCGACAGCGCCGAATTAATGCTTGACGCGCTCGTGTCCGGTGTGGTCTACTTCGCACATCGTCGGCCGGGCTGCGGGCCGGATTCGAATCACGCAGCCATTTCCTGAAGAGTTGAGAGTGGTCAAGGCGAATGCCTGCCCCGTTCGGGCAGGGCCTGGCGGGTTTATCCCGGTGGGTTTCGCCGGGTCCGCTGCAGTTGTGGTGCAAGTACACAGGAGGCTCGTATGAAGACCGCACTGACTCTCGCTCTGACCGTGATCGCCGCACTCGCGCTCGCCGCGCCGACGCAGGCCGCGCCCGCCACGATGACCACCAGCGTCAGCTACACCGGCACGCTCCGCCAGTACGACACGCTCGCCGATGCCCAGAACGGCGTGGACCAGGTCGGCGCCGACATCGCCGTCACCTCGCACGACGCCGACGTCACGCTCGACACCGCCAACTTCCTCGGCTTCGGCCTGTCCGCGACCTTCGCCTCGGACCCGGCCGCCAGCAGCTACGTCGGCCAGGCCAACTTCGTGTACATCGAGAACGACCCGGAAGGCGACGACCACGGCACCATCGCCACGCCGAGCCTCGGCTTCGCCGGGTTCAACGGCTCGTTCTGGACCGAGTTCAACGCCTCACTCAGCGGCACGAACAAGGGACCCGGCGATGACGACCTCTTCTGGACCAACGACAGCGACTTCGGCGACGGCAATGCCGAGTTCTACGAGTACGACCTGTCGATCAACGCGACCGGACTGGCGGGCCTGGACACCGGCGGCGGCGTGATCCTGGCGACGACCAATCCGACCGGCCTGACCGGCAGCTTCACCGGCATCTTCCAGCGCATCGACCCGGCTTACAGCCCGAACGAGCAGGACTTCTTCACGTTTGACTTGACGCTGGGCCTGCCGGCCAACGGCGCCAACAGCACGTTCTACCAGGTTCCCGAACCGGCCTCGCTGGCGCTGATGGGCCTGTCGCTGGCGGTGATTAGGCCGTGGCGTCGGCGTCGCTGACGGGCTGCGGAGCCCCGCCAACTCGCGGTGAGCGTGATGTTCCGGGGACGTTGGCCCCGGAAAATAAGCAATTTTTTTGGTCGATGGGCCGCAAACCCCTGTTTTTTCAGTGCGAACGGTTGTATAACGCACGCACAAGCACGCTAAGGATGGCGTGGCATGCTCACGGCTACCCCTTCAATTTTGGAGGCCCCCATGGCTAAGAAGACTGCGGCTACTGCGACGAAGAAGGCTCCGACCAAGAGCGAGGTCCTGTCGGCGATCTCCGAGAAGACCGACCTGACCAAGAAAGAAGTCAACTCGGTCCTTGAAGAACTCGGCAACCTGATGGCCAGGAACGTGTCGAAGCGCGGCCCGGGTCAGTTCACCGTGCCCGGCCTGATGAAGGTCGTCCGCAAGGACGTCCCCAAAAAGGCT
Organism: uncultured Planctomycetaceae bacterium; assembly: GCA_964473545.1. Taxonomy (GTDB): domain Bacteria; phylum Planctomycetota; class Phycisphaerae; order Phycisphaerales; family Zrk34; genus CAYWKS01. Next base: position 4,888 of record CAYYPN010000146.1, on the reverse strand, counting down.
GCCCAGAAGAACGTCTGGGTCCCGCTGCTCCAGGAATACCGCGACATCCCGGCCAAGCCCGCTCGCACGCAGATCAAGATCCGCCCCCTCAAGGGCCTCAAGGACAAGGTCAAGTAAGACCCCCGTTCGATCGATCGCAATCCGCAAGGCTCGCCCTGATAGGGCGGGCCTTTTTTGTTGTGCGTGCCGGGCATGACACGCTGACTTGGAGGTGCAAATCCTCTGCGGGCCTCGATGACGGGAACCGTTAGCTGAACAGCAACTGCGGCCCGACGAACAGCAATCGCATACGAAGCGACGCGGAACCGGTCGGGGTCGGCGATTTTTGCCCCGCAACCGACCCTTGGGCCGATAGGGAAGCATTGGAGACTTCACTACACGAGGCGAGGCATGGGTTGGTTTTTACCCTCCGGCAATAAGCATAAAGGCAAGAAGGCCAGGCCCGCCCGGGCGTGGGCCAGGGCGTCGAACAAGTCGGTCGCGGACCCCGAGCGCAGGCGGGCACGCTGGAAAGCGGCGCTGGTCGCGATCGTCGTCGTCGGCCTGGCCATCGGCGGATGGTTCGGGTATCCGCCGCTGCGCGAACGGGTTTCATCCGTGCGGACGACCGGCGGCGCGGCGGTCGACGTGCGGCTGCACGACCTGCCGGTGTGGATGCGGCCCCCGGAAGCCAGTCGAATCGCACGCCAGGTCGCCCAAATCGCCGGCGGCGACCCGTTGAACCGGGCGGCCCTGGCGGCGGCGGCCGACTACCTTCAGCATGAAGCATGGATCGAGCGGTTGAACAGCGTTCAACGGGACAGCGACGGCGCGATCGATGTTCACGTCGACTGGCGCAGCCCGGCCGCGCTCGTCGGGGCGCGCGACGGGTTTCACCTGATCGACGCCTCGGGCGTGCGGCTACCGGATGTGTACGGCTACGACCAGGTTGCGGACCTGGGCCTGGTGGCGATCACCGGCATCGCCGCCGCCCCGCCGCGGCAGGGGACGACCTGGCCCGGGGCGGATGTGCAGGCGGGGCTGTCGCTGGTGCGGCTGCTCGCCGGGCGGGGGCTGGCCGACCAGGTCAAGGCGGTGGATGTGAGCAACTTCGCCGGCCGGGCCGACGAGCGTTACCCGCACCTGTCGCTGGTGACGGCCGAGGGGATGGTCCGCTGGGGCCGCGCCCCCGGCAATGAAGGGATCTATGAGCCGGCGGCGGAAACGAAGCTGACCATGCTCCGCCGCGTCGCCGAACGCTACGGCGGCCGCATCGACGCCGGCGGACAGACCGTCGATGTCTACCTCGACACGCCGATGATCCACCCCCGCAACCCGTCGGTGCAACGGACGGGGATGCGGGAATAGGGCGCAGGGCTTGGGGAAGCGTACCGCGCGGGCTTGCCTCTTCGCCTTTTCGCAATCCGTCGATTACGACTACGATTGCGAGTACGATCTCCGTTGCCTGTTCCCTGTCCCTAAGCCCTGTCTCCCGAGCCCCGCCCCCTACACTCGCCCATGTCCATCGCCCATGAACTGCGTTCCTCGGCCCGCCCGTTGCTGCTGGGCTGGAGTGTGTGGTTGCTGGTGACGTGGGGGTTGAACCTGGCGATCGAGGACGGGTCGGCACTGCCGGCGGTGCGGTGGACGTTGCAGGCGGCGCTGGTGGGGGTGATGGCGGCGTGGCCGGCCTGGCGATTGAGCGAGCGGCCGCCGACCCGGCCGCTGGTCATGACGCTGGTCGACCTGGCGGGGATCGTATTGATTTTTCAGGCGCTGGCGTTGCGGATTCACATCGAGTGGCCGCTGGGCAGCGCGGCGTTGATCGACGCGGTGTTCATCGTCAGCGCCACCGCCGCCGCGGCGTGCATTCACCTCGGCCGCCGCTGCGGGCCGATCGGGCGGACCGCGGCGCTGGGGGTGAGCCTGGCGTGCTGGCTGGTCTCGAGCCTGCTGATCAGCGGCGCGGCGCCGGCGTGGGCGCTGGCGTTGGCGCCGGTGCGGGCGATGTGGCGATTGAGTGATCCGATGCCGATCGAACTGCAGGACGCGGCGGCGATGAGCGTCTCGCTGGGCGCGGCGGTGGTGGGGCTGATCGTGGTGTGGACGGCGGCGTATCGCCTTTGCGCAGTGGGCAGGACACCCCCCTCGCACGCGCACTCGCAGTCGTAGTCGACCCCATCCCGGCCAACCCTTGCGGGATGACCGGGCTTGTGTTTATGCATCCCGGGCGCACGCTTCGTCGCAGGGGTCGTGCCTGCTGAAGCGCGGACGAATGCGCGCGAACAGGGCGTACCCGGCGTCGGCAAGGTGGCGCAGCACGGGCCAGGCGGTCCACGCGGCCAGCCAGCCCAAGCCCAACTCACGGTAAACGCGGCGGAACACTTCGAGTCCCTCGATCACATTCCCCTCAGGCGTGATCGCATGAATACGGCGGCGAACGTCCGCATGCGTCAGGCCGAACTTCCCGGGGTCGAAGTCGGGCGCGGTGATGTCGCGGAAGGCGAGGTCGGCGTGGCGCCGCCGGGCCTTGCGCCGAATCCAACGCACCTCCCGCGAGCAGATCGGGCACAGCCCGTCGTAGAGCATGACCAGTGGGGCGGACATGTCGCATGGTAGGGCGGCAGATAAAGGCAATAGGGAACAACAGGCAAGGGCCATAGGGGAAGGCGAAGAGGCAAGCGGGCCTGGGCGTCGGGGCGTGAGCGAGCGGCCCGGCGCTTGCTCGGGGCGTGGATGTGCTTAATAATTCCCCGCCATGGAATTCATCACCGCCGAAGACAAGCAGCAGCTCGAGGATCGGCTGGCCGCGTGCGAAGCCAAGCGGCCGGAGATTGTCCAGCGCATCGCCGAGGCCCGGGCGTTGGGCGATCTGAAGGAAAACGCCGAGTACCACGCCGCCCGCGAGGACCAGGGGATGAACGAGGCGGAGATCCGCCGGCTTACCGAGAAGCTCAAGAACGCCAAGGTCGTCGACGACCAGGAAGTGCCCGAGGACATGGTCTTCCTCGGCGCCACGGTCAAGCTCATCGAAGTCGACGAGGACGGCGAGGAAACCGACGAGGACCTTTACAAACTCGTCGGCGAATCCAGCGGGTCGTTCGACCTGGACGTGATCGAAGTGACCACCAACAGCCCGATGGGCGAAGCGATCATGAAAGCGCGCGTGGGCGAAACCGTCAAGGTCGACCTGCCGCGCGGCGTCAAGCGATTCAAGGTGGCGGAGATCGTTTAGTCAGTGCCAGTGATCAGATGCCGGTGGCCAGTGCTCGCTGACTACCGGCCACTGTCAACTGGCCACGGACATCAATCTTCCTCTTCCTTCGGCTTGTAGGCGGCGGCGATCTGTTGCTGGACGTTGGGGGGGGTGGGCTCGTAGTGGCTGAATTCCATGGTGTACGTGCCCTGGCCGCCGGTGACGCTCTTGAGTTGTGACTGGTAGTTGGTGAGTTCGGCCAGCGGGGCCTGGGCGGTGATGACGCACATGCCGCCGGGGATGGTCTGCTGGCCCTGGATGCGGCCGCGTTTGCCGGAGAGGTCGCCGGCGATGTCGCCCATGTTCTCATCGGGCACGGTGATTTCGAGGTTGACGATCGGTTCGAGCACGGCGGGCCTGGCCTTTTGCACCGCATCGATGAACGCCCGCTTGCCCGCGGTGACGAACGCCACTTCCTTCGAGTCGACCGGGTGGTACTTGCCGTCGTAGACGCTGACCTTGACATCCTGGAGCGGATATCCGGCGATCGCGCCGCCTTCGAGCACCTGGTGCACGCCCTTTTCGATCGCGGGGATGAACTGGCCCGGGATGGCGCCGCCGAAGATATCGTTGACGAACTCGAAGCCCGCTCCGCGCTCCAGCGGCTCGACCCGCAGGTACACCTCGCCGAACTGCCCGGCTCCGCCGGTCTGCTTCTTGTGGCGATGGTGGCCCTCGGCCTGGGTCTGAATCGTTTCGCGGTAGGCGATCTTGGGCGGGTGCGTGTCGACGTCCACGCCGTAACGCTCTTTCATCTTCTCCAGGCAGATCCGCAGGTGCAGATCGCCCAGGCCGCGGATGACCGTCTCATGCGTCACCGCGTCGCGTTCGATCTTGAAGCACGGGTCCTCGGCATCGAGCGCCGTCAGCGCCTTGGCGATCTTCGCCTCGTCGCCGCGACTCTTGGCCTCAATGGCCAGGCCCTGCATCGGCATGGGGAAATCGAGCGGCTTGAGGTGGATCTGATCCTCGGCGTGCGAGTCGTGCAGCACCGTGTCGAACGTCACTTCCTCGACCTTCGCCACCGCGCAGATGTCGCCGGGGATGCCCGAGTCGACTTCGATGTGTTCCTTGCCCTGGAGTTTGAACAGGTGGCCGACCTTGAACGGCTTCTTGGCGTCGCCGACGAAAAGCTGGCTGTCCTTGGTGATCGTGCCCTGGTGGATGCGGAACACACCCAGCCGCCCGACGAACGGGTCGATGGTGACCTTGAACACGTGGGCGATCGCGTGCTGGTCCGGGTCGGACGCGGCATGGAATTCGACCGCATCCTCGCTGCCGGGCTCGCCCTTGATGAACGGGCGCGGGTTGCCCTCCAGCGGGCTGGGCGCGAGCTTCACGATCAGGTCCAGCAGTTCCTTCACGCCCACGTCGTTCTTCGCGTCGGTGAAGCAGATCGGCACGAGGTGACCTTCGCACAGCGCTTTTTCGAAGACGTTGTGAACCTGCTCGTCGGTCAGCGTCTCGCCTTCGAGGTAGGCCATCGCCACTTCTTCGTCGACCTCGACGACCTGGTCGAGGATGGCGGTGTGGGCTTCGGCGACGTCGGAGAAGTCGGCCTCGCCCTCGGCCTTGGCGAACACGTCGATGACCTTGCCGCCGCCGCCGGCCGGGAGGTTGATCGGCAGGCATTCGGTGCCGAACGACTCGCGG
>CAYYPN010000145.1:0-7485 GCA_964473545.1 uncultured Planctomycetaceae bacterium | reverse complement strand
CGCCGGTTACGCCCAGACGCTGTACGACTTCTTCTGGCGCGACTTGTGCGACTGGTACCTCGAGGCGATCAAGCCGCTCGTGCGGGAAGATTCGGAGCAGGGCGTTGCGGCCCGGGCGACGCTGGCCGCGTGTCTCGACGCGACGTTGCGGTTGTTGCATCCGATCGCGCCGTTCATCACCGAAAAGCTCTGGGCGGCGCTCAACGAGGTCGTTCCCGGGCGGGCGATCCCGGGGCTGGCGTTGCCGCCGAGTGAGTTGTGCATCAAGGCCCGCTGGCCGGAGGCGGATGCCGCGTTGGTCGATGAGCAAGCCGAGCGTATTTTCTCGTTGCAGCAGGAGGTCGTGGGCGCGGTGCGCAACATCCGCGGGGAATACAACCTCAGCCCGCGCCAGCCGGTCGACGTGATCGTGCACGCCGACGCCGAAACGACCGCCCTGCTCGAGGCGTCTCGGGAGGTCATCCAAACACTGGCCGCGGTCAACGATCTGACGCTCGGGCCCGAGGCGACGATCGGGGACGACGCGGCCAAGGCGGTGGTGGGGCGGATCACGATCGGTGTGGCCGGCCTGGTCGATCCCGAGGCCGAACGCGAGCGCCTCACTGCCCAGCGCGACGCGCTCATGAAGGACATCAAGGCCCTGGAAGGGCGGCTGAGCAATAAGGGTTATGTCGACAAAGCCCCGGCCCACCTCGTCCAGCAGACCCGCGACACGCTGGCGGAAAAACAAAACGAACTGGCCACGGTCACCGAAAGCCTGGCCCGGCTGGAGCCCGATGCATGATGTGAATCACAGAGGTCGCAAAGACACAGAGGCACAGAGATGCTTGTTGGGTTTTTGCTTTGCCGCATTTGTGTTTTCTGTCATTCCCGCCTTCTCTGTGTCTCTGCGACCTCCGTGATAAATCGATAACGAACCCCAACGGTACGCGCTTTGCATCACTTCGCGTATGATTCGGTGTGGCCCGTATCCTGAGGAAGTTGCTCATTTGGCGTGCATCGGGTTGCTCAGCGACTCTCACGGCAGGGCGGCCCGCACCGCCCGCGCGGTTCGTCTGCTCATCGAACGCGGGGCTGACCATATCATCCACCTCGGCGATGTCGGGTCCGTCGAAGTCATCGACGCCCTGGTCGAACAGGTCGACGACACCGGCAACCTCACCCCGCCGGTCCATCTGGTGTTCGGCAATTGCGATTGGGATTCGGACAGCCTCGCCCGGTATGCCCAGTCGCTGGGGATCGGCGTCGAACATCCTGTCGGTCGGCTCGAAGTCGACGGCCGGGTCATCATCTACCAGCACGGCGACCGCACCAGCGCGATGGACCAGGCCCTGGCTGAGCAGGTCGATTACCTCTGCCACGGCCACAGCCACCGCCAGCGCGACGAACGATCCGGCTCGACACGTGTGATTAACCCCGGCGCCCTGTTCCGGGCGGCTGATTACAGCGTCGCCTTGCTGGACGTGGCGAACGATCGGCTCACGTTTCTTGAAGTGGACGATTGAGGGGGCGTGGCCACCGGTCCGTGGGGATTTGGCGAGTGAATGGTGCCGGGGGTATCATGATCGTCGCGAGGCTGTGATTGCCGATTGCCATGAACGACCTATCGAACGGACAGATCGATCCGGGGCGCATTGTTCTCCGCACCTTCGAGCCGAAGGACCAGGCTGCGGTCAACTGGCTCTACGAGCACGGTCTGCTCGAAGGTCAGCCGGCCGACAACGACACCGGTGCTGACATCGAGAACATCACCGAAGCCTACCTGACCGGCGATCGGGCCCATTTCTGGGTGGCGGAGGTCGACGGCGAGGTGGTGGGCATGGTCGGCCTGGCCGAGGACGAGCCCAACATCGCCGAGATTCGCCGTCTCCGCGTCAAGCCCGAACTCCACACCCAGGGCATCGCCACCCGCCTGATGGAGATGGCGCTGGCCTTCTGTCGCCATCACGGCTTCCTCAAGGTCCGCCTCGACACCCGCCTCCAGCCCGGCCATGCCGCGGAACTGTTCGAACGCTTCGCCTTCCAGCACCACCGGACGAAAGAGGTGCCCGGCAAGGAGTTGCTGGAGTATTACCTGGACCTGTACCGTGAACCGCGGAACGAGGAATGAGGAATGATGTGATAGGGCTTAGGGCTTAGGGAACAGGGGCCGACAAGGGGGACGTCATGGACATACATGGGTATCGGGACTTGACCGTATGGCAGAAGGGGATGGACCTGGCCGATGCGGTTTACGATTTGACGTTGATGTTGCCTGATGATGAGCGATTCGGGTTACGGACGCAGATGAATCGTGACGCCTTGTCGATCCCATCGAACATCGCCGAAGGCTACGGTCGCATGCATCGGCGGGCGTATGCCAACCATGCGTCGATCGCACGCGGGTCGACGATGGAACTGCAGACCCAGATCGAATTCACCGTAAGGCGCAATATGCTGACGCGTCAGCAGATCACCCCAGCCTGGCAACTCACCGATGAAGTCGCGCGTATGCTCACCACCCTCATCCTCAAACTACGTCAGCCCCCACCCCCTAAGCCCTAAGCCCTAAGCCCTATTACCTACCCTCTGCCTTCCACTCTCTCGATGTAAAACATCGAATCCGCCGGGCGCGGGCCGATCAGGTGCCAGCTCAGGGGAAATTTCGGGTGCAACTCGCAGTACATGCGGAAGATGGACTGGCCCCATTTGAACTGCTGGTCGATGTTGTGTTCGATTCTGGCCGTGTCGACCGAGCGGATGAGTTCCTGGCGGAGGTAGTTCCAGTTGGGGTCGAGTCGGACCATGAGGTGGCCTTCGTCCCATTCGATCGGGTAGCCGTGCACGGGCCCGTCGCCGGTGCCGGGGGTGTGGAACCAGTAACAGATGAACCGGTCCTTGTCGGCCACGCCGGTGGTGTTCGTTCCGCCGGTGATCATGCGGGCGTGGCTGAGCTTGATGGGGTTGACGTGCATGCGGCGGCGGGCGATCCAGACGATCCGCTCGGTCACGTCATAAAGCCCGACATGCGCAAAGTCGCTGCGCAGCCGGTCGGTTGCGTACTTGCGGTTGATGCGTGATGCGTCACCCACAGCGACGATTATAGGGCAAGATCGTCCGTCAGCCCCGGGCGCCTGGCCCGGGGCGCAGTCGCATCCGATTACTTGTCCGTCAGCACCACGTCGCCGACCGAATGCAGCAGCTTCGCATGGGCGCCGCCGAACCATCCCATGAACGCCTTGCGGCCTTCGCCGTCGTCTTCGTTGATGATCATCGTCAGCCCCAGGTTCGCTCCGGCGTGCGGATCGAACGGCGCCAGCGACGACCAGGGGAAGGCGATCTCGTAGGTGATGTTGCCGTTCTGGTCTTCGTGGCGCTGGGCGCTGAACTTCACTTCCGTGGCATTGCCCGCGGCAACGGCGGGGTTGGCGGTGACGTGGCGATGAACCTCCGCACCTTCGGTTCCCAGTCCGAGCGTGTAGTCATACTTGCCGGGCTTCTGGTCGCTGGTGCGGGCCGGGTCGATGAGGAACTGCAACCCGTCCATCGACCAGTTGCCGCCGCCGGACTTGGTCGCGCGGAATACGTCATCGACCACCGCGACGCCCACGTAGAAATGCTCGTCATCCCAGGCGAACTTCAGGTCGGCCGACAGGTCCTCCGGCCCCTGCCACCTGGCGGTTTGGAAGTCCTTGACCATGTGATCGTAGTACTGGCGGGCCTCGTTGATCTTCAGCGTCATGGCCTTCTGCCACACCGGCTCGTCGAGCTTGCCGTCGACGGTGACCTGGGCGTCGGCCCTGGCGGCGGCGGCGAAGCCACCCATGACGCGCTCGGCCGTGACCGTGCCCCCGGTCTGGTCGGTGACCTGTGCCGAGACGCTGTACAGGGTCAACGGATCGACGTCGGCCATCGGAATGAACAGCGTCCGCGTTTGTCCGGGCGAGAGCGCGACCTGCCCGGCGCCGGCTTCGGAGAAGTAGGCCGTGACGGATTCGGGCTTGCTGTACTCGAACTTGCCGCGCGTCAGGCCGAACTGCTCATCCAGCGAGACGGCCCAGTTCAGGTCCATCGACTCATCGCCATAGCTCTTGAGCACGAGCTGAACACCCGCGGGCTTGTCGGCCGTCGCCGGTTGCGGGCGCAACTCCACCTCAAGCGGGCGCGTCACCGGGAACGCCAGGTACAACTCGCTGCCGGCTGCACCGGACGCGTTGACCCGCTGCAGCACCACGCGGGCCTGGCGGGCATCGGTATCCGCCGGGGCGGCGAGGTTCATTCGCACCCTGTCGTCGCCGGCCTGCTCGAAATCGACGCTCCAGCGCGGCGGGACCGCGGCACGAAGCTGCGACGCCTCGAGCCCCGGGCCATGCAACGCCACGGTCTTCGTGTCGCCCCGCACGACCGGGCTGATCGGACCGGCCAGTTGCATCCGAGGCGCCCCGAGTTTCGTCGCCAGCTTCGGCCTGGGCTGCTCGTACAGCAGCATCAACGGCTCGGACGAAATCTCCAGCGTGATCGCGCCGTCGGTCGGCACGAGCGTCGTCGAGCTGCCGTCCACCCGCAGCAACTCGACCTTATCCACCCCCGGCAGGGCGATCGATGCGGTGCGATCGCGGTCGTCGTTCCAGATCGTCTGGAAACATTCGTTCTTGTCGTTGGCGAACAGGTACGCCTGCGTCGCATCGTCGTAGTGAACCTCATCGACCGGCTTCTTGTTGGCGATCGTGTTCATCACCAGGTAGTAGCCGATCGCATCGAGGCGGGGGTTGTACTCGTTGTAGCGGCAGTCGAACATGCAGAACGCATCGCCCGAATTGCCCCGCGCCTTGCCCTGCGGGTCGGGGTACATGATCGTGAACCATGCCGCGTGCGAACCGCCGGCCGCGAAGAACACCGGCACCTTCTTGAGCATCTCCACGGTCACCGAGTGGCGCGTCTGGCCCTGGGCGTTGAGGCCCATTTCCGTGCACCAGATCGGCTTGACCGCGTCGTACTTCTTGCCCATTTCGACGTAACGCTGCACGGCGTTGCGAATCCCCCGGTACGACTCGTACGTGTGAAAATCGTAAGCGTCGCAGTACTTGTGGAAGCCGGCCTTGAAGTAACGCTCGTCCGCGCCGACGGACGTGGCCACCACGAACGTGTCCGGGTCGGCTTCCTTCGCGCCTTCGTAGGCGGCCTTGTACGCCTGGGTGAACAGGTCCGCGTCGGCCTGGCTGGCGGCGTGGGGCTCGTTGCCGAGCGTGATGGCGTGGACCGCATCGCCTCCCTTGCGGACGACGGCGGCGTTGGCCTGCTTGATCTGCTCGAAGGTCACATTCGCGTCGGCGCCGTTGCGTTCGACGGTGTGCACGCCGAACGCCCCGGCGATGCCCAGCATGTCCAACTTCTCGACCTCGTCGACGCGGTGGACCGTCGGGTCCTTCGGGTCGCCGCGCACCCACAGCGCCGCCTGCCGCATCCCCAGCCGGTTGGCCAGCGGAATCCAGTGGTTCAGCCGGCCGTCCCAGTTGCGCAGCGAGAAGGGGATCTCCTTCGGGTCGTAGGCGTACGTCGCCGGCTCGGGCAACCGGGCGAACCCGCGGTACTCGCTGACGGTCTCGGCGTTCTTCGGCGCGATCGTCGTGTGAATCTCGAAGTACTTGCCGACTTCCAGGTCCGCGCCGGTCAGGTCGATCGCCCCTTCGTAAATGAACCGGCCTTTCTCATGACCCGCCGGTTCCAGCGTGGTCCGGCCCGTCGCGAACTCGGCCCCCCAGTAGTCGCGCGCCTCGTAGCTGACTTCCAGGTCCTCGCCCTTCAGCGGCCGGGTGGCGTAGACCTTGAGATTCAACACGACGTCCTGCTCGGGCAGGAACAGGTTCCCGACCACGTCGGACGTGACGCTGAACTTGTCGACCAGTTGCGCGAGGCGCGCCTTGGTTTCGACCTGCGAGACGTTGAGGTTGTCGACTTCGTACCGGCCGTAGGTCTTCTTCATCAGCATGGTGAGGCGGGCGTTGACCGTGTTGCCCGGGGCTTCGACCTGCTGGCGGAACATCTTCCACGTCGGCTGGTTGTAGGTCTCGTTGAGGGTTTTCCGTTCGAGCACGTCGCCGCCGGGGTTGATCCACTCGATCTGGATCGTGCCGTTGTAGCTGGAGTCCGGGGAGTGGATGTCGGCGCGGGTCGCGCCGGTGACCAGCCACGGGCCCGGCTGGGCGGGAAACTCGCCGAGCACGACCTGCGTCGTGTCGTTGAGGTTCTCGATGACACGCTCCATGTGCAGGGCGGCCTTGCCCTGCATGGGCGACTGGGTCGACAGGCTCACCTTGCCCTGCGTTTTCCAGTCGTCCGGCAGCTTGTCGTATTCGAACGTTTCGGTGTAGCTGGGCAGCAGCCTGGCTTCGCTGGCGACCACGGCGTCGGCGGTGACGTCGGTGATCAGCAGTTCCGGGTCGTCGTTGCGCGAGCCGAAGAGGATCTGCACCGACTTGATCGGCGGGTGGACCTTGCCGTCGTTCGCGCCGCCCCAGCGTTCGACACCGTTGTAGTCCGCCGGGTCGATCGTCAGTTCATGCCACTTGCCGTCGGCCTGGAACTTGATGTTCTTGCGCTGCAGCGTCTGGCCCGTCGCGTCGACCACGCGCGCCGAGTAAGCGTCGACGTTGGACGACTTGGCTTTCATCCGCACCATCTCGATCGACCGGGCGCTGACATCTTCCAGGCTCTTGACCGCGCCGACGTAGCCGGCGCCGGTGAACGTGGCGCTGTACCGCAGGGCGTTCTGCCCGGGTTCGGGGGTGTCCTTGACGACTTCGAGCTTCGCCTTGCCGCCGTTGACGTTGTACGAGGACCAGTCGACGTAGCCGGCGTTGAGCACGTCGTCGAGGCGGACCGTTTTGGCCATCGTGGTGGTGGCCGTATCGTCACCGGCCGACGGCGGTTCGCCGGTCAGCGTCACGTCCGCGAGCTTTAAGGTCGTGACCTTGTCGTCGCCGGAGGGGCTGGTCAATACGCTCAGGTACTTCACCGGCGGGGTCCAGCCTTCGGACTTACCCTTGCCCCAGCTTTCGTATCGCGTCACCATCGGCAGCGACTGCGTCGTGCCCATGCTCTTGAAGTACTGGGCGATCGGGAACTGCACGCGCTGCCAGCCGTCCTTTTCGTTGAGCTTGAGGTTGATCTGGTGGCAGGTGCCGTTCTTGTCGCCGATGCGAACCGTCAGGTGGCCGGCGCCGGGTTTCTTCACCCACATCGACAGCATGGTCGGCGCGACCCCGGGCAGGTCGACGTTGGCCGCGACGTACCGGCCCCCGCCGGTGAAGTCGCCCTTGAGCACCAGCGCCGGCTCGCGGTTGGGCCCGCCCTCCGGCTCGACCGACAGGCTGCCCTTGGCGCCGGGGAACTCCTGGCCGTTGAAAAACGACCAGCCCCCGTCGTCTTTGTCGGCATCGATCAGGTTAAAGGATTCGGCGGCCGCGGATTGCACCGCAACCAGCGCGAACAAAGTCACGTTCAAGA
>CAYYPN010000144.1:0-7489 GCA_964473545.1 uncultured Planctomycetaceae bacterium | reverse complement strand
CGGGGCGAAGTGCACGCTGACCCCGGCCAGGGCGTGGACCTGCTGGTCGCCCATCTGGTAGACCTTGCGGACATCGGTCAGGCGGATCATTCGCCGCCCTCACGTTGGGGGCGCTGGCCTTCGGGGCGTTGCGGGCGTTCACCATCGCGCGGGCGTTCAGGCCGCTCGGTTGGCTCGTCTTGCGGTTGTGCCTCGCGTGCCGCGTCGTTCGGATCCGCCGCGGCCTCGCCTTCGACGATGTCGATGTCCGCCTCGTCGCGCTTGGTCGAGGGTTCCAGGGGCGGCATCATCAACACTTGCTGGCCCACCTCCAGGCCGTCGGTCACGTGCACGACCGAGCCGTTGTCCAACCCGATCGTCACCGGCACGGACCTGGGGCCCGCCTTGCCCGGTAGGTAAACCACGTGCTGCCGATCGACCATCACGACCGACTGCAGCGGCACGACCAGCACATCGCGATAGGTCTTGACGATGATCTGCGTCTCGCAGCTCATGCCGGTTCGCATGCGATCGGTCTCGTTGAGCACATCCACCGTCGCGGTGTATTCCTTGACCGGGTTCCATCGGCCCGAGGGGTCGAGGTATTCGGCGATGTGCACCAGCTTGCCCCGCAGGCCCGTCTCCGGCAGGTTGGGCCCGGTGATGATCACCGGCATGCCCTCTTCCACCAGGTCACGCCGCGACTCGTCGATCTTGATGGCGATGCTCATCTCGTTCGACTCGGGCAGGTGAATGATCTCCTGGTTGAACCGCACCTCGTCGCCCTCGCCCAGCGGCTCCTCGCGATTCCACCGGTTGCCCTGCGGGGCGTAAACCACGCGGCCCGGCGTGGGGGCGCGGATCGTGCAGTGGGCGATGTTCTCCAGCGTCTGCTCCAGGTCCCGCTCGACCCGCGTCAGGTTCGCCTGCGCCGTGCTCAGGTCGACCTTCGCCTTCTCGATGTCGGCTTGCGCCTTGTTCTTCACCCGCAGCAACTCGGCACGGGCTTGCTCCACATCGCTGGTCAACTGCCGCAGCGTCTGGTGATACGTGAACTCCTTGAGCAGCTCCAGTTCGCCCCGGGCGATCTCCAGGTCCAGCTCGGCCTTGCGTGCGGCGGCGGCATCGGCCTCGGCTTCCGTGTCCGTGAGGTAGCCTTGCGTGTTCAGGTCCTTCGACCAGTTGGCCTTGTCCTGGGCGCGCCCCGCGGACTCCGTGGCCAGCACGACCGCGTTCTGGGCCTTGCGCAGTTGCTGCGGATATTCGCCTTGCTTGTACTTGCGCAGCTCCAGCTCGGCGAACTCCAACGCCAACTCGGCCTTGGCGATGTTGCTCTCGGCCTGGCTGGTGGTGTTCTCCAGGTTCACCCGCGAAGCCACCAGCGAACTCCGGGCGCTGTCCAGACGCTGCTCGCGTTCGACGCGCTGCTCTTCCAGGCTCGTCGCATCCAGCCGCACCAACACGTCGTTGGGCTCGACGATCGTGCCTTCCTCGATGATCCAGGTGATGTTCAACCGTTCGCGCACCTGCGAGCGGATGATCTCCTTGTTGCGGGCTTCGATCTGGCCGGGCTGGCTGACGGTGATGACCAGGTCGCGTCGCTCGACGGGCGCCAGGGCGGCCGACTCGGTGGCATCTTCCGGTTCGTCACCCGAGCCGAACGCCAGGAACCCGATGAGCAGCGCGACGACGATGCCGCCGCCGCCGAGGATCCGGCCCCAGCGGACGCCGCCGGACTGCGACGGCTTGTCCGGTTCCGTTATTGCGGTGTCAGTCACTGATGTACTCACGCCATAGTCCTTCCGCATTGACCTCGAGCACGCCCATGTCGCGCTGCAGTTCCAGTTCCGCCACGCGGTAGTTGACCAGCGCATCGGTCAGGGCGTCCTGGGCGTTGACCAGGTCTTCCTCGGCTTCGAGCACGTCGCGGATCGCGGCGCGGCCGGCCTTGAGGAACAGGTTGGTCGAATCCACGCGTCGGGCCGCCAACTCAACCGCCCGCGCCTGAATCATGAAGCTCTCCCGCGCCTGGCGAAGCTGACGCAGCGCGTTGCGCACGTCCAGCTTGATCTGGTCTTCCAGTTCCTGCACGTCGCGCACGCTCCGCTCCAGCGCGATCAGCGCGTTGCGGTACGCATTGCGCTCAGAGGTCTTTTCCCAGGGCAGGTCGAACGTCAGCGCCACGTTGTAGTCGCCGCGCTCGGGGCGAAGCTCGGCCCGGGGTTCGTCGGCCGACCCGACGCCGCGCCGCTCGCCGAACGACCCGCCACCGGCCAGCGTCAACCCGGGTCGCAGCCCATCGGCGGCGATGACCACGTCACGCTGGGCGTCCTCGACCTGATCCAGTTGCACCTGCATGTCGCGCCGATGGTCCAGCGCCAGCCGCACCGCCTGGTCCTCCGGCAACTCCAGTCGCCCGTGACGCTGGTTGGTCGGCTCGTTGATCGTGACGTTATTGCCGTCCACGGTGTAAGCCGGGTCGATCTCGACCGCGCCGTCGTCCTGGCCCATCGCCACGCGGCCGCGGTCAGCCAGACGTTGCAGCTCGTTCGGGTCGAGCACCATCCGGGCGTCGGTCGGCAAACCCAGCGTGATCTTGAACCCGTCCAGTTGCCGCGCGTAGCTCTCCCGCGCGCCGATCCACTGGTCGCGGGCCCGCAGCACGTCCTGGTTGACCTGGTCGACCTGGATCTCCGACAGCCGGCCGGCGTCGGCCAGGGCCCGCGATCGCAACGCCGACTCGATCAGTCGCCGATAGTTGTTCTCCGCGTTGGCCACACGATCGAGCTGCTGCAGCACGTTGAGGTAGTCGCTGGCCACGCCGACCGCGAAGGTCCGCTTGAACCGATCGAACTGCCACAGTTCGTACAGCACGTTGCGCTGGGCCTGGGTGAGCGGCTCGGTGACGATGTGTTCACCGGAACCGGCCAGCAGGGGAATCGTCACGCTGAAGTCGACGAGCAGGCCCTCGCTGACGCCGCCGTCGGGGCGGAGCATGCGGGCGAGGTCGATGACGATGCTGGAGGCGAGGCTGACGCCGTTCTTGAGTTGCTGTTCGACGCCGAAGTCGCCGGTGCTGACGACGCCGGTTGTGTCGGTGCGGCCGTCGAGGTTGCTGGTGAACAGGTTGCGGATCATGCCGTTGAGCGTGGCGTCGAAGGCGTCACGTTCAAGGTCGAGGTTGAGGGCGGCGCCGAAGACCTGCTCCTTGCGTTGCTGGTAGCTGCGGCTGTTGCGGGCGGCGACCTGCAACGCCTGCGTCAGGTCCAGTGTAACCGGGCCGATCGGCGGCACGTCCACAATGTCATGGGGATCGGGCCGCTCGCGTTGGAGGTACGGATCATCCGGCCAGTGCTCGGTGGGTTCGAGCTTGTCACTGCCGCGGCTGACCGGCGCCGCGGTGGCCAGGCCCTGCATCTCCAGCAGGCGTCGCCGCAGGGCCTGCTCGGGGGATTCGATGGTGAACGGCTCGTTGTGGCCCCAGGCCTCGCGCTGGCCTTCCCGCACGATGTCGTAGGCGACCTCGTCCGCTTCCTCGCGGTAGCTCTGGGCGGATTGACAACCGATCAACATGCCCGTCGCCGCAACGACCACCATGAACCAACCAACGCAACGGATTAACCGGGAAGAACACAGCAATGCGTGAGGGCCTCACCTCGGGCGGGACGAACGCCTTAGTTTAACCGCATCGACTTCACACCGGTAACCGACCTTGCAGTTCCCGCAGCCAGTCGGTGTCGATGCGAGCCTTGACGGTACGCCGATCCAGCCCCAGGCGTTCGGCCGCCTCGACGTAGCTGCCGGTTCGGGCGTACACCAGCGTGCAGTACCGGCCGAGCAACGCATCGGCCGTCAGTGAACCAGACGTCACATCCTGCGTGAAACGGTCAATCACTTCGCCGCCACCACCCTTTCCGGGGGCGGGGGTGGGGTGGTATTCGCGGCGGATCATGATGTTTCGAACGCATTGTTCGAGTTCCCGCACGTTGCCCGGCCAGGCGTAGGTCGCGCCCAGGTTCTCATCGACCCAACGCTCGACCTCATCCGCCAGGGCCTCGGCCTCCCCGCCGACCAGCCACCGGGTAATGTGCAGCACCAGCAGTCGCCGATCTTCAGGCCGATCGGCCAGTTGCTCGCGCAGGCTCGGGGCGATGACCTGGTCCGAACACAGGCGATAGTAGAAGTCGTCCCGAAACCGGCCGTCGCGCATCAGTGCCCCGACGTCACGGTTGGTCGCGGTGATGATCTTGCCGGCAAACGTCCGGTCGGCCGTGTCGCCGAGCCGTTGGAACGTGCGGGTCTGCAGCACGCGCAGCAGCTTCACCTGGATCGACGCATCGAGGTCCCCGATCTCGTCGAGGAACACCGTGCCGAGTGGGCGGCAGACCTCCAGCCAGCCGGCCCGGTCGGCGACGGCGCCGGTGAACGCCCCGCGCCGATGGCCGAACAGTTCACTCTCGATGAGTGTGGGGGAAAGGGCGGTGAGGTTGAGCGGATGGAACGACCCGGCAAAGTCATCGGTAAAGCACATCTTCCGGGGGTTCGGGTTGAAGGGGATGTAGCGGGACAGGCCGATCGCGCGGGCGACCAGTTCCTTGCCGGTGCCGGACGGGCCGGTGATGAGCGTGGCGACCTCGCCCATGCGATGGTAGAGCACGCGCCGGTAGCGACGCAGGTCGTAGGTGAAGATCGACTGCCAGACAGCCTGCCGGAGGCGCGACGCCGGCTGCGACGACCCGAGGATATTGCGGAAGATGTGGTGAAACGCGCGGCGGATCTGAAAGAAGCTGGCGTACAGGTGCGCCGGGTCGAAGCCATAGGGGAGCTTGAGCGTGTCGATCGCCAGGTACGCCGCGGCGTCGTCGGCGAAGCGCGGGTAATGCTCAGCGATGAGCGCGTCGGCTTGCTTGACCTGACCTTGCGTCAGCGTGTGAATCAATCCATCGAATGGCTCGCAGCACCGGTGGTACAGATCGAACAGCACCGCGTCTTCGTAAAGCTCGGCTTGTTCGGTCGTGAGGGCGGCGCCTTGCGTGAGCCTGGCGCGAACGCGCTCGATCGCCTTGTGGGTCCGTTCGATCAACGCAGCGACGTTGGCGTCGTCCGACGCGTGGGTGGCGCGGCGATTCCAGTCGACCTCACGCTCGACATAGCAACGGCCCAGCGCGTCGCGCTCGGCATCGATCCGCGCGGTGCTGAACGGATTGGCGTAGACGACCTTCGACACCGCCTCGAAGAAGCGGGCGTCGGCGGGGGGCAGGGCTGAGCGGGGGGCGGGCATGTACTTCAAGTGTACATTATCTTACATGAGATGTCCATTCCTTCCCGGTCGGCGGAGGGTGGCGCGAGAGCGTGCTAAGCCGCAAGCGGCTTGAGGATAATGAGTTGCGCAACACCTTCCGGCGGTGGCACGCGGATTGTCATGGGGTGGGTCGTCAGGAGCACACGATGACCCCCGAAATCCTCATCTTCGTCGCATGGATCGGCATCGCCCTGGGCATCGCCAGCGGGGCGGTGATGGGGTTGCTCTTCCACCGCGAGACGTGGTTAGGGGGCTACGGCTCGTGGCCCCGCCGCATGATCCGCCTGGCCCACATCAGCTACTTCGGCCTGGCGCTGTTGATCCTGGCGTACGTCGGTTCGACCGCGTGGGATTGGGCCCACGATTCGCGGGCCCAGCAAATCGGCGCGTGGGCCCTGATGATCGGGGCGATCGCGATGCCGGTCGTTTGCTATCTCGCCGCGTGGTTGAAGCCGCTGCGCCATCTGTTTGTCGTGCCGGTCGTCGCGGTGATGATCGGTGTCGCTTGTGCCCTCTACCAGACCGGAATGGAACTGCTATGAACATCGCATTCGTCGCCATGAGCGGGATTCGCGTGCAGGACGCGGAGTTGCTCGAACTGGGCCTGACCCTTCCGGGGTTCGTCGAGCGAAGCAAGACGATCGCGTCGCTGCCATCGCTGGGGTTGTTGACGCTGGCGGGCATGACGCCTGCTGAGCATCACGTTGATTACATCGAAGTGGATCAGATTGCTGACGCCCCCGACTTCCGGGGGTACGACCTGATCGCGATCTCGACGTTCAGCGCGCAGGCGTTGGAGGCGTATGAACTGATTCGCAGGCTGCGGGCTTCCGGGTTTGCCGGGGGCATTGTCATGGGTGGGTTGCATGCGACGGTGTTGCCGCATGAAGCGGTCGAGGCCGGGGCGAGCGCGGTGGTCGGTGAAGGGGAGATGGTGTGGGCCGATGTGCTCGCCGACGCGCAAGCCGGTCACATGAAGCGGATCTACGATGCACGGGTGCGGGGCGAGTTCGACCTGGCCGACGCGCCGATGCCCCGCTTCGACCTGCTCGATATCGGCCGTTACAACCGGCTGACCGTCCAGACGTCTCGGGGATGTCCCTGGCGTTGTGCGTTCTGCGCCAGCTCGATCCTGCTCACCGGCCGGTACAAGACCAAGCCTCCGGAAAAGGTGCTGGCCGAGATCGACAACATCCGGGAGCTCTGGCGGCATCCGTTCATCGAGCTGGCCGATGACAACGCGTTCGTGAACCGCGCGTACTGGCGGGCGCTGTTGCCCGAGCTGTCGCGGCGGAAGGTGAAGTGGTTTGCCGAGAGCGACCTGTCGATTCACGAGGACACGGAGTTGCTGACGCTGTTGCGTCAGGCCGGCTGCGTCGAGGTGTTGATCGGCTTGGAAAGTCCGGTGGCCGCGGGGCTGGATGGCATCGAGCTGAAGCGTAACTGGAAGCAGCGCCAGCTTCCGATGTATCGGCGGGCGGTCGAGACGATCCAGTCGCACGGCATCCGCGTGAACGCCTGCTTCGTGCTGGGCCTGGACGGCCACCCCCGGAAGATTTTTGACGAGGTCTACGACTTCGTCGAACAGATTGCGCCGTTCGACGTGCAGATCACCTACCCCACGCCGTTCCCCGGCACGCCGATGTACCAGCGCATGAAGGAGGCCGACCGTCTGACCCATGCCGGCCGCTGGGATCGTTGCACGCTGTTCGACATCAACTTCGACCCGACGCCGATGACGCGCGACGAACTGCGGGCCGGGTTCATCGACCTGACCCGGCGGCTGTACAGCGATGCGTTCACGAAATATCGGCACGACCGTTTCAAGAAACACGCCCGCGGTCAACGGGCGGCATGACATAAGTTTCACCTTTCCAAGGAGCACACGATGCGAAATCAACTGTTACCCAGGGTGGCTCGCTCGCTGGTGGCCGTGTCGATCGGATGCGTTGTCATCGGGTCGCTCATGGCGATTCTCGCGATCTGGGGCGAAGTCAGCGATGACGTGTTCTGGAAGACGCTTGCCACCATCGGCGTGGTCTTCCTCGGCACCGTCCTGTCCGCCTCCTGCCTGCTGGTGGTCAACGCGTTCGCCAGCCGTTAGCCCACCGGTTGCTGGAACAGGGCGCCATGTCGGTTCAAGTGGATTGTCCGGCGCCCGCGCCTGTTGTGAAGACAGATCACCGCCCTGCAGCGTGACGTCCTTCA
>CAYYPN010000143.1:0-7649 GCA_964473545.1 uncultured Planctomycetaceae bacterium | reverse complement strand
AACGCGGCCGTCGTCAACGACCGCGCCGAAGCGGTCGGCCAACGCCCGGCCCATCGCCAACGTTATGACCTGGCCCTCGCGCGGGCCGTCGGCCCGATGCGCGTCATGCTCGAACTGACCTTGCCCCTGGTCAAGGTCGGCGGGCGCGTGCTGGCCATGAAGGGCCGCCGGGTCGAGGCGGAAATGGACGAAGCCGGCGACGCGCTCATGACCCTCGGCGCCGGCGACGTCGAACTCTACGAAGCCCTGCCGGGCCTGGACACCGACGCGGTCATCGTCGAAATCACCAAGGCCTCGCCCACCCCCAGGCTCTACCCCCGCCGCCCGGGCGAACCGAAAACCAACCCGCTGTAACCCCCATGCCCGCAGCATCAGCCAGAGCCGGGCGCATATCCCCGAACCCACCCGCAGTTGTCGGAGGTGGGGCTCCGTTCGCACCGCGGCGTCGGCGGGGATAACCGGACGTTGTCAGGTTTTTTAAAGGACCACCAGCCCAAATGAACGCGCAAGCCGCGGTATGCCATGCCTTTGGTGTCGCTCGGGCCGGCATCGCCATCGTGTCAGGTATGACCCGGGCTGAAATCTGGGGACTCGGTTCGTAACGGCCGCCTGTATAAGAGTTTCAACCTCGCGTCACGCGAGTGTGCCGCCTCCACCCCCCTTGAAACCTGACATTGTGCGCCGGATCGGACAGGTGGGGGATAGTTCCCAGTTGCGTGTTTTCGGTGGCGCTGGAAACGGGGGACGGAGAAACAACTACAATCGCCGTATGACGATTGATGCCGGGCACATCCTGGGTCCCGACGGGCCGATCGCGCGGCGGCTGGGCGAGCGGTATGAGGTCCGCGATGAGCAGCTCGAGATGGCCGCGGCGGTGGACCGGACGCTGGACGACGGGTCGAGCCTGGTCGTCGAGGCCGGCACGGGCGTGGGCAAGAGCTTCGCTTACCTGATTCCCGCGATCCGTCGCATCGTCGAGCACAAAGAGCGGGTCATCATCTCGACGCACACGATCAGCCTCCAGGAACAACTGCTCGACAAGGACATCCCGCTGCTCAATGCGGTGATCCCCGAAGAGTTCACCGCGTGCCTGGTCAAGGGGCGGGGCAACTACGTGTCCCTGCGGCGGCTGGGTCTGGCCAGCGAGCGGCAGGATCAACTGTTCATGGATGAAGCGGAGCGCGACACGCTGCACGCGATCCAGGATTGGGCCTACGAAACCAGCGACGGGTCGTTGTCGAGTCTTCCCACGCTCGAGCGGCCCGGGGTTTGGGACCGGGTGCAGAGCGACTCGGGCAACTGCATGGGCCGCAAGTGTCCGATGTACGAGCAATGCTTCTACCAGGGCGCGCGTCGGCGCGCGGCCAACGCGGACCTGCTCATCGTCAACCATGCGCTGTTCTTCGCTGACCTGGCGCTGCGGCGGGAGGGCGTGGGGTTTCTGCCGCCTTATGACCATGTCGTGCTGGACGAGGCGCACACGATCGAGGACGTGGCGGGCGAGCATCTGGGCATCCGCCTGAGCGAGGGGGCGATCCATCACCTGCTCGCGGTCCTGCATCACCCGCGCCACCACAAAGGCTACCTTTCGACCGTGCGGCTCAAGCCGGGCGCCGACGATGCGGTCGTCGGCTCGGCCATCGAACAGGTCAGCATCACCGCCGAAGCCGCGGAGAGCCTGTTCGAGGAACTCATCGCCTGGCAGGAAGTGCACGGCCGCAGCAACGGGCGCGTGCATGATCCGCCGGGCGTGGAGGATCGGCTGAGCGACCAGCTCCGCGAGTTGGGCCTGGCGCTCAAGCGTGTGTTGCCATATGTGAAGAACGAGGCCGATCAGTACGAGGTGAACGCCTACATCATGCGAGCCCAGGCGTACGCGGCGGAACTGGCCGCCTGGCTGGAGCAGAAGATCGACGATGGCGTGTATTGGCTGGACGTGAAGCCGACGCGGTACGGCCGCGGTCGGCCGCGCGTGGCGATGCAGTGTTCGCCGGTGGACGTGTCCGAGTCCCTGCGCGAGCACCTGTTCGGGGCGACCAACACCGACGGCGAACCGATGGGCGTGGTCATGACCAGCGCGACGCTGGCCACGGCCAGCCGCGAGCACGCCACTTCCGGGGGCAATGGCGATGCGTTCGCCCACTTCCGCCGAAGGACCGGTTGCGACAACGCCGCCACGCTGCTGCTGGGCTCTCCCTTCGACTACGCGCAGGCGGTGCGGCTGCTGGTCGAGACGGGCCTGCCCGAGCCGAACGACGTGGAATACGCCCGCGCCATCGAGCCGCGCATCCTCGATCACATCGCCGAGACCGGCGGCGGTGCGTTCGTCCTGTTCACCAGCTACAGTCTGCTCAACCGCATGGCCCAGAGCCTGCGCCCGCGCCTGATCGACGCCGGGCACGAAGTCTACGTGCAGGGTCAGGATGGCCCGCGCAGCCTGCTGCTCAAAAGGTTCAAGGAAGCTGAGCATGCGGTGCTGTTCGGCACGGACAGCTTCTGGCAGGGCGTGGACGTGCAGGGCAACGCGCTGCGGAACGTGATCATCACCAAGCTGCCGTTCGCCGTGCCGGATCGTCCGCTCATCGAGGCCAGGCTCGACCGCGTGCGGGAGTCCGGCGGCAACCCGTTCACCGACTATTCCGTGCCGGAAGCGGTGATCAAGTTCAAGCAGGGGTTCGGGCGACTGATCCGCAGCCGCGAGGATCGCGGGCAGGTCGTCGTGCTGGATCGCCGCATCGTGACCAAGCCTTACGGGCGGGCGTTCATCGCCGCCTTGCCGGACCTGCCGATCGAGCGGCTGCAGCCCGAGCGGTGAGTTTGGCCGCGGCGCGGACCGTCGGGTATCCTGCAGGGCTCGGTTGTGACAATCCCCAGGCAAGGAAGTGCGACATGCTCGGCAAAGTGTTCAAGGCATATGACGTTCGCGGGACCTATCCCAATCCGCTCAACGAGGAGCTGGCCACGCAGATCGGCTGCGGCGTCGGCCGCTTCCTTCGTGAAGAACTCGACGATGCGGACAAGTCCGATCCCATGCTCAACCATGTCGTGGTCGGCCGCGACATGCGCAAGAGTTCACCGAGCATGGCCAAGGCTCTGATTGAGGGGCTGCGCATCGCCGGCAGCAACGTCATCGACGTTGGGTTGGTCGACACGTCGTTCATCTACTTCGCGATCAACCACCTCGGTTGCGGCGGGGGCGTGATGACCACGGCCAGCCACAATCCGCCGCAGTACAACGGGTTCAAGATCTCCGGTCGGCATGCCCGTCCCGTGGGCGCCGACACCGGACTCAACCAGGTCAAGCGACTGGCCGCGACGGTCGACCTCGAACGGGAAGGCGAACCGACCGGCCGGGTCGAGCAGCGTGACCTCTGGGCCGACTACAAGGCTCACATCCTGCGGTTCCTCGACCTCAATCGCCCGCTGAAGGTCGTCGCGGACGTGTCCAATGGCATGGCCGGCACGTTCCTGCCGAAGGTGTTCGCGGATGTGCCGAACCTGACGCTGATTACGCTCAACGAGAAGATGACCGGCGAGTTCGCCCACGATCCGAATCCGCTGGTGGTGGAGAACCTGCGCCAACTGCGCGACGCGGTGCGCGACAACGAAGCGGACCTTGGCGTGTGCTTCGATGGCGACGCCGATCGGTGCGCGTTCGTCGATGAACAGGGCGAAGTTGTGGCGTCGGATCTGTTCGGGGCGCGGATGGCAGAGCACTTCCTCAAGTTCTCGCCGGGTTCGCCGATTGTTTATGACCTGCGTTCCAGCAAGGCGCTGGTTGAGCACATCGAAGCCTGCGGCGGCAAGCCGGTCCGTTCCCGCGTGGGCCACGTGTTCATGAAGGCCCGCATGAAGGAGAACGACGCGGTCTTCGGGGCCGAGCTCAGCGCCCACGTTTACTACCGGGACAACTTCTACGCCGACTCCGGCGCGATCACCTTCGCCAGCGCGTTGACCATTCTCAGCGAGCAGGACAAGCCGTTCAGCAAACTGCTGGCGCCGCTCCGGAAGTACGTCGCCAGCGGCGAGACCAACTTCGAGGTCGAAGACAAGGCCGCGATGCTCGAACAGATCAAGGAAGATTATGCCGGCGAAGCGACAATCGACGAGCTGGACGGCGTGACGGTCGATGCGTTCGCCAACAAGGGCTACTGGTTCAACGTCCGTCCCAGCAACACCGAACCGCTGCTGCGGCTGAACATGGAAGCGAAGGACCAGAAGACGCTGGACAGGATGTTCGCCGAGGTGCAGGAACTGCTGGGCGAACCGGTCGCACACTGATCACGCGGATCATCCAAGGCGAAGAGCCAGACATGCGGCCGTGCGAGGTCGGTTGCGTGTGGCGTTGACATCTCAGCGCAAAGACAGCCCCGCCGCGGGTGGTGCGGCGGGGCGAGTCGATTAGCAGATTCGGGCTTCGGGCGTGCGACTTACCAGTCGTCGCGCCGACCGCTGCCGCCGCCGCCACCGCGATGGCCGCCGCCACCGCCGCCGCGTCCCCCACGGCCACCACCGCCACCACCACCGCCGCCGCCGCGCTGCTCGCGGGGACGAGCTTCGTTGACGGTCAGGGGCCGACCTTCCAGATCCTGGCCGTTCATCTGCTCGATGGCCGTGTTGGCGGCCGAGTCATCGGACATTTCGACGAAGCCGAAGCCGCGGGAGCGACCGGTTTCGCGGTCCATGACGATGTGAACGTCGGTGACTTCACCGAAGGCGCCGAAGGCGTCGCGGAGGGCGTCCTCGCTGGTGCGATAGTTGAGATTGCCGACATAGATACGAGCCATGTTAGAGAATCCTCTGCCCGAGTCATTTGAGTCCGATCCGCCGCTATTCCTCGGGCCGGGAAGTGCAAGCGTCGCTCCGCGGACATGGGCCACCTTGGCGCAATCGTCGCGCGGATCACTGACAAGTCAGGTTGAAAGTGGGAGTGAAACTGTCGAAAGGCGCTGTCCGTCACGAGACTAAGGAGCCCTGAACGCGTGAACCATACCCCCTGATTGGCCGAAAAGCAACAAGAATCTAGGAAACCTGCTCCCGGTACTGCTCCCGCAACTCGGTCAGGTCGGCCACCCGGGGGGTCCAGCCGAGCTTGGCCGTAATCTCGGAAATATCCACCAGGCTGCAGCGGTCGGCGCTCTCACGCCAGGGGACATCGGGGTAATGCTGCCGGATGAGCTGTTCGATCGGCTCCTCGCTGGAGGGCGTGGGGGCCGCCGGGAAGAATACGTGATAGCCCGGCAGGTCCGATTCCAGGTATGTGCGGATGAGGGCGGCGCCGTCCGTCAACGCCAGCCACGTGAAACATTCGTCGATGCGCCGGGTGAGCGGCCGGGGCTGGCCGCCGCGATCGAGATGCCGCCGAAACTTCCGGCTATCCAGCGTGGCCAGCCAGGGAAACCGGATCGCCACGGCATTGAGCCCGCGCGTGCGGCAGGTGAATTCCAACGCCCACTCGCTGGCGATCTTGCTCAAGCCGTACGCATTGCCGCAGTGCTGTGGGCTGTCGCCGTCCAGGGGCAGGTACGCCAGTTCGCTCGGCGTGTCGTCGTCCGCCGTACGCTCACCGGTGAACGCATGGATCGAACTGGCGAAGACCAGCTTATTCACCCCCCGGTCGGCCGCGGCATGAAACACGTTCATGTTCGTCGCGGTATTGTCGTTGTGGATGCGAATCTCAAAACCCGGATAGGGCCCCGGCCAGTTGGCCAGGTGAACCACCGCATCAAAGTTGCGGATGAGATTGTAGACGGCCTGGGTGTCGGTCAGGTCGACCAGTTCCAGGTCGATGCCCGGCAAGTTCTCGAACTTGCGATCGACACCGTGCACGTCATGCCCGGCCTCCAGCAAGTCGGCGCAAACGACTCGGCCGACCCTACCCGCCGCGCCGGTGACAAGCACACGCATGACTCAAAATCTCCGTACAACGGATTCGGGCGGGGAGCAGGCCAGCAAGCGTAACTCAATCCTCGGGCGCGTCGGCGGCGACCAGATCGCGGAACGCGGTCATCAACTGCTGCGTGATCGCGCCCGGCGCGCCGTTGCCGATCGGTCGGGCGTCGATATGGGTCACGGGAATGACCTCCGCCGCCGTGCCGGTGAGGAAGCACTCGTCCGCGACGTACACATCGTGGCGGGTCAGGTCCATTTCGCGCACGGTCAGGCCCTGGTTGCGGGCCAGGTCCATCACGAGGTTGCGGGTGACGCCTTCGAGGATGCCCGCGTGCAGGGGCGGGGTGATCAACGCGCCATGGCGGACGAGGAACACGTTGTCGCCGGTGCACTCGGCAACGAACCCCTGGGGGTTGAGCATGAGTGCCTCGATGCAGCCGGCCTGGATCGCTTCGATCTTGGCCAGGATGTTGTTGAGGTAGTTCATGCTCTTGATGCGCGGGCTCAGGGCCGCGGCATGGTTGCGCGCCGTCGCCGCGGTGATGATCTCCAGGCCCTGCTCGTACCTCTCGCGGGGATACAGTTGAATCGTGTCGGCGATGATGAACGTCGTCGCCCCACGGCACAGGTAGGGATTCAACCCCAGCGTGCCCACGCCGCGCGTGATGCACAGGCGAATGTAGGCGTCGACCAGTCCGTTGGCGGCCACGGTCTGACGCACCGCGGCATCCAGGTCGTCGATCGAGTACGCGAGGTTCAGGTGAATCGACTTGGCCGACTCGGCCAGCCGTTCGAGGTGCGTGCGCAACTTGAGGATGCGCCCGTTGTATGCCCGGATGCCCTCGAAGACGCCGTCGCCGTACAGCAGCCCATGGTCAAAGACACTGACCGCGGCCTGGTCGGCGCCGACGAGCTTGCCGTTGAACCAGACCTGACGTTGCGGGTTAACGATGTCCGGTGCCGGGGCGGTCGAGGGCGCGGTGCGGGTCATGTCAGGCCGCCTTCTGTTGGCCCGATGCGCTGTTCGCCGCCTCGGCGATCGCGTCGAAGGCCTTGGGATCAGCGATGGCGATCTCGCTGAGCATCTTCCGGTTGAGTTGAATATCGGCCGCTTTGAGCCCGGCGATGAGTCGGCTGTACCGCAGGCCGCGCTGGCTGCAGGCGGCGGTGATGCGGGTGATCCACAGCCGACGGAAGTCGCGCTTGCGGTTGCGCCGGTCACGATAGGCATACGTGCCGGCGCGGGTCACCGCTTCGCGGACTCTCCGCCACTGCTTCCCGCGCGAACCGCGGTAGCCCTTGGCGGCTTTGAACCATCGGACCTTGGCTTGACGACGGGCAGCGCCCTTGCGTGCTCGTGGCATATCGACTCGTCTCCTTTCACGCCGGTCTCGGGGGTCCGTTCAGGACGCTTGGCCCGGCCGACAGTGCGTGTGAATCAGGGCGCATGCTTGATCGGCTGCGCCGCCATCCGCCCCGGGGATACTTCCGGGTGCGGGTTCCGGGAGCGGGGGGTCAGGTGTTGGTGGGGCCGGTGACGCGGGTGTGCAACGCGCCCTGCATCTTCCGGGCCATGGAGGCATGGACGACCACGTCCTGGTGGAGGTGGCGGCGGCGCGAGCCGGTGATGCCGCTGTTCAGGTGGCTCGTTCCCCGGCGGCGGTGCTTGACCTTGCCCTGGCCGGTGAGTTTGATCCGCTTCTGCAGACCCTTGTGTGTCTTCAACTTACCCATGCGAGTGCCGCCTTAGTCTTGAC
>CAYYPN010000142.1:0-7659 GCA_964473545.1 uncultured Planctomycetaceae bacterium | reverse complement strand
TGCTGGACCTGTACTTTCACCGGATCCAGTTCACGCCCGACCTGATGCCCGGCGACATCACCGGCACGGAGGTGCTGGAAGAAGACCGCACCACGGGCAAGCGGGTGTTTCGCTTCGTGCATGGCCCGGTGTTCGCCAACATCGTCCTGGCCGATGAGATCAACCGGACGCCGCCCAAGACCCAGGCCGCCCTGCTCCAGGCGATGCAGGAAAAGCACGTGTCCGTGGCCAACGAGACGCATGAACTGCCGCGGCCGTTTTTCGTGCTCGCCACGCAGAACCCCATCGAGCAGGAAGGCACGTATCCCCTGCCCGAGGCCCAGCTTGACCGGTTCATGTTCGCGCTCAAGGTCGACTACCCGAGCGAACAGGAGGAACTGGCCATCGCCCAGGCGACCACGGGGGTCGACGAATCGCCGCTCGACAAGCTGCTCGGCGCCGACGAGGTGCTGGCGATCCAGTCGCTGGTGCGGCGGGTGGCGGTGAGCGATCACGTGGCCGGGTATGCGGTCAAGCTCGCCCGGGCCACGCGGCCGGATCAGCCGGACGCCCCGGAGGTCGTGAACCAGTACGTCGGCTGGGGTGCCGGTCCGCGTGCGGTGCAATACCTCGTGCTCGGCGCCAAGGCGCGGGCGGTGATCGAAGGCACGACCAACGTGGCGATCGAGCATGTCAAGCAGGTTGCCCCGATGGTGTTGCGTCACCGCGTGCTGACCAACTTCACCGCAGAGGCCGAGGGCGTCAGCTCCGACCAGATCGTCGAGCGTCTGCTCGATCACGTGCATGCGTAACTGTGTGCTTGCCTTTTCACGGACAGTTGTAACGCCAGGCACGTCATGACCACCGCCAACAGCCTCCTTGAACCGGCCGTTCTTGAACGCATCCGCGGGCTGAGCCTCGTCGCCCGGCGCGTGGTCGAGGGCGCCCTGCACGGCATGCATCGCTCGAAGATGCACGGCCTGAGCATCGAGTTCGCCCAACACCGCCCCTACGCCTTCGGCGACGAACTCAAGCACCTCGACTGGCAGGTCCTCGCCCGCACCGACCGCTACGTCATCCGCCAGTACGAACAGGAAACCAACCTCCGCGCGATGGTGTTCGTCGATTGCTCGGGCAGCATGGCCTACGACGGCCGCGCCCACACACCCGACGAACCATCAACCACCAGCTCTCCGCCATCCGCCATCAAAACGAAGTTCCATTACGCCCAGGTCATCGCCGCCAGCCTGAGCTACCTCATGCTCAACCAGGGTGACAGCGTGGGCATGGTCATGGTCCGTGACGGACTCGACCCGCAGCAGGTCGCCCCGCGCGCCGCGCCCGGGCACGTGATGAGCATCTGCCGCACGCTGGCCGAGACCCAGCCCGGCGGCCGCACCGACATCGCCGGCGCGCTGACCCAGCTTGCCGCTCGTCTCAAACGCCGCTCGCTCATCGTCCTCATCAGCGATCTGCTGGATGACCCCCGCAAGGTCCTCGATGCGCTGGGGCAGGTGCATCATCGCGGGCATGAAGTGGTCATCTTCCACGTCCTCGACCCGCACGAGATCACGTTCGACCTGGGCCTGGGCGGCGCGGGGGTAACCGTGCTGCGCGACATGGAGACCGGCGAGGAATTCGAGGCCGAGCCGGCGCTGATCCGCGAACTCGTCGAAGCGGAAGTCAGGCAGTTCCTCGACACGATTGACACCGGCTGCCGCAGCCGGGGCCTGCACCTGGTGCGCTGCGGCACCGATGAGCCGGTCGAACAGGTGCTCTCGGGCTACCTGCACCACCGCCACCACAGCCGCAAGGGGGCCGGGCGATGAGCGAAACCCGGCGACGCAACCCGGTGGTCTGGATCGCGCTGGTCGTGGTCCTCGGCATGCCGCTGCTGGGCGTGGCGGCGATGTATCCGTTGGCGATTCACGACGTGAAGACCCACAGCAGATCGATGGGCGGCTGGAGTCCCTTCAGCGACCCGCAACTTTCCCGCATTCAACCGTCCCTGCACCACGGCCTGTGGTTCGAGTTCAAAATGACCAACACCTACGGCGAACGCTACACGGGCTACTGGCGACTGTGGCCCTGGCGACGCGCCGAGATTTACGTTGGGTGATCGAAATGACGTTGCTTTCACCACTGGCATTGCTGTTCGGACTCGTCGCGGCGGTGCCGTTGATCCTCCACCTTTATCAACAGCGCAAACGCACCGTCATGCTCTTCTCGACCAATCGGTTCTTCACCGAACGGGTCGTCCGGTCGCAACGCCGGCTCCGCCTGCGTCGATGGGTCTTGCTGGTCGTGCGCATGCTGGCGTGTCTGTTGCTCGCGCTGGCGTTGGCGCGGCCGCTGTTGTCGCTGGCCGGGCTCGGGGGCGCCGGGCACCGTGATCTCGTCGTCATTCTCGACGATTCGCTGAGCATGGCCGCGGACGGTCATTTCGATCGCGCCAGGCGTTTCGCCGTCGAGGCGGTCGATGACCTGGTCACCGGCGATCGTGTGGCGATCGTCACCACATCCGGGCGCGTGTTCGGCGACGAACGCACCGCCAACGCACAACTCGACGGCGATCTCCTGGCGATACGCAGCAAGCTCGAACAACTCGACGTCACCGCCGCCGCGGGCGACCCCCGCAAAGCGCTCGATACCGCGGCCGAACTTTTCCGGGGGTCCGAGCAACGCGCCCGGCAATTGCTCATGATCACCGACGGCCAGCAGAGCGACTGGCGCGGCGATGAGCCCTGGCCCCAGCCTGACTTCGCCGTGCAGGCGGCGCTGGTCACCGTCGGCCCGCCGCCGCGCGACAACCTCGTCGCCGATCAGCTCCAGCTCAGCCAGCGCTCGGCCGTCGTCGGCCAGCCCAACCTCATCCGGGCGCGGCTGGTCAATCACGACCCGGCCTCCCGCAAGGCCCGGGTGCAGGTCGTCGTGGACGAGCAGGTCGTTTCCGATCAGACCATCGACGTGCCCGGATCGGGGCGAACCGAGCACGACGTGCCGGTGACGTTCGACCGGCCCGGCGCGCACCGCGTGACGCTTCGCCTCGAAGCCGACGACGCGATGGCGGCCGACAACGTGTTGTACGACGTGATCCACACCACCGCCCGCCTGCCCGTGCTGGTCGTTGACGGCAGCCCGACCGAGGCGGGCAAGCGTTCGGGCGGGTTTTACCTCCGCGCCGCGATGGGCGCGGTGAGTGAAGACGGCGCCAGCGTACAGGCCGACCTCATCCCGCCGCAGCATCTGCCCCACACCAACCTCGACGACTACCGCGCGATCGCCCTGTGCAACGTCGCGCAATTGCCCGACGAACAAGCCGACCGCATCGTCGAGTACGTGCGCGACGGCGGCGGGCTGTGCGTGTTCCTCGGACCCAACATCGACCCCGGGTTTTACAACGGCGCGTGGGCGTCGCTCATGCCCGGGCGCATCGGCGCGATCGTCGGCGACGAGGCCGACCGCGTGAACCGCGCCATGCACATCCTCCACACCGAACTGGACCACCCGATCCTGCAGCGCTTCACTGGCCCGCTGCGCAGCAGCCTGGCGGGCGTGAGCATCTACCGGGCCCATGCCGTGACGCCCGGCGATGCGTGGGTGATCGCATCGATGGACCGGTCGCTGCCGTTCATGCTCGAGCGCAGCTTCGGCCAGGGCCGCGTCATCCTGTTCACCACCGACCCGCAACCCGGGGCGACGAACCTGCCGGCCCG
Organism: uncultured Planctomycetaceae bacterium; assembly: GCA_964473545.1. Classification (GTDB taxonomy): domain Bacteria; phylum Planctomycetota; class Phycisphaerae; order Phycisphaerales; family Zrk34; genus CAYWKS01. The sequence goes on along the minus strand of CAYYPN010000142.1, from coordinate 3,964 downwards.
GCGCGTGTTCCTGCCCCTGCTCGGCCGCACCATCAGCTACCTCGCCGGGGGTTCGGGCGCGGCGACGCGCCATCACGTCGGGCGGCCCCTCGTGCTGCAGCGCGGCGGATTCGATGCGCGCAACGCACTGCAAGTCACCACACCCGACGGCGACGTCACTTGGGCGACCGTGCGTTGGCGCGGCACCGAGCCGACCGCTCTGCTCGACCCCAACCAGGTCCTTGCCGCGGGTTTCTACTCGTCGGCCGGGCCGTCATCGAAGACCCTGGCGGTGAACAGTCCGCGCAGCGAGTCCGATCCGCCGGTGATGGATGTGGAGGCCGTCACTGACCTTGCCGGTGATTGGCAGGTGACCGTCGCCGACCTGTCCGGCGCGGCGACCGACCCGCCGTCGGTGGCCGGGTTGTTGCAGGCCGGCGACGTGGGCCGGGGTATCTGGGACATGCTGTTGTGGGTCGTGCTGGTGCTGGTGCTGGTCGAACCGGTGATCGCGAACCTGATCGGCTCGCCGCGCCAGGCCCAGGCCCAAGCCGCCGCCACCGCGAGGGCCGCATGATGTTGACCACGACCCTGCTGGCGGGGCTGACCTTCGAACCGACGATCACCGGCGGATGGACGTGGGTCGGCATCGCCGCGGCGATCATGATCGTCTGCCTGGCGTACACGATGGGCCTGCGCTGGCGCGGTCAATCGCGTGCCTTTCGATTCACACTGTTGGGCCTGCGCCTCGGGGCGATCGCCTGCCTGCTCATGGCACTGGTCCATCCGGTGTGGGTCGACGTCCGCGAGCGGCCGGTCAAGCCCTCCCTCGCCGTGGTGCTCGACACCAGCACGTCCATGGCCAAGGGCGATCGGTACGCGGCGAACCTGGCGTTGCTGCGCGAACAATTGGCGCCGGCATTGGAATCCGACTACGACCTGCACCTTTACGACATTCACGGCCGCGCGCTGGCCGTCGACGACCTGCCGGCTGCGCCCAACGACACGGCCAGCCCGATCATCAAGACGTTGCTGCACGTCGAGCGGGCGCTGGCCGAGTCGCACCCGGCGGGCATCGTCCTGCTCAGCGACGGCATCGACGCAACCAACCGCCCCGCCCCCGGAAGCGTCGACGATCTTCAGTTGCCCCTGTTCGCCGTGGCCCCTGCGGAAAGTTCCGCGACGCAGACCGCCGCCGACCTGGCCATCCATGCCGTCTCCGCCAACCGCCACGCCCTGGTCGGCAATACGGTCAACGTCACGGTGGACATGACCAGCGATGCGCCTTTTACCGAGGCGGTGGGCGTGCCGGTGACGATCCTGCACGGTTCGCGCATCGTCGGGTCGCGCACCATCGCCTGGCCCGTCGGTCAGACCGCCCAACGCGCCGAGCTGAACTTCATCCCCAACCGGCCGGGCCGCCTGACCTACACCGTGCGCATCGGCGCCGCCGAGGGTGAAGCCGACCTTGCCGACAACGTCGCGCATTTTGATCTGACCGTGCGGGCCCGGGCATTGACCGTCGTGTACATCGACGGCGTGCTGCGTTGGGAAGGCAAATTCATCCGCGAGGCGTTGGCCGACGACCCGGACATCAATGTCGTCTCGTCGATCCGCACGGCTCGCGCCGGCAGCGACCGCCCGTCGCAGGGCCTGCTGCTTGCCGAACAACTGGCCGACGTCGACGTGGTCATGCTCGGCGATATCGAGGCGACCTGGTTCAGCGCCGCCGAGCAGCGCGACCTGGCCGCGTGGGTGCGTGAAGGCGGCGGACTCGTCCTCACCGGCGGGTACAACAGCTTCGGCCCCGCCGGGTTCGGGCGCAGCAGCCTGCGCAACGTCCTGCCCATCGAGTTCAGCGCCGAAGCCAACCCGCAGATCGAGCAGCCGTTCAACCTCAAGCTGACCCTGCTCGGGCGCGAGCATCCGATCTTTCACCTGACCGGCGATCGCGTGCGGGATGCGGCGTTTTACCAGTCGCTGCCGGCGTTGTTGGGTTGCAGCCGCATCGCCGCGGTCAAGCCCGCCGCCCAGATCCTCGCCGTCAACCCGTCGATGCGCACCGCCGATGGAGGCGTGGGTTTGCCGGTCATGGTCGAGCAGGAACTCGGTGCCGGGCGCAGCATGATCTTCGCCGTCGACTCGACGTGGCGGTGGCGGATGGTCGTCGGCGCGTTCACCGGCGACGCCGGCTTCTACCAGCGGTTCTGGGGTCAGTTGGTGCGCTACATGGCCGGCGAGGATCAGGCTGACGAACCGCTGCTCGCACTCGCCACCGATCGACACCATTACGCCCGGGGCGACACGATTGAACTGACCGCCAACATCACCGACCAGGCCAATTGGCAAGTATCGGCCACCGCCATCGACGAGCGTGGGCGGTCGGTCGACGTGCCCCTGACCCAGCGCGGCGACGAGCGTTACGAAGCCCGCCTTGCCGCGAATCGGCCCGGGCGGCTGGACCTGGTCGTCGAGGCCTCGCCCGGCAATGCGGGGGACGTCCTGCCGCAGAGCCGGGTCATCAGCGTGCGGGTCGATCGGGATGACATCGAATCGCTGGACACGCAACCGCGTCGCCAGTGGCTGGCCCAACTCGCCCAGCGCACGGGCGGTCGTTTGCTCGACGCCGACGAAGCCGCGGCCTGGGCCCGGTCGCGCGATCCGCAACCCTACACTGAACAGGTCGCCGGAACCGAGCGACTGTGGCGTCACCCCGCGCTGGCCGGGGCGTTCTTCGTGCTGCTGTGCATCGAGTGGATCCTGCGACGAAGGAGTCGGCTGGCATGAACGAAGCCCGCACCATCATCGATCGCCTCGTCGCCGCGTTGGGCTCACGCTGGATCCAACGTCAGGCGGGGCTGGTTGTCGTCACGTTCGCCATCGTGCTCGCGGCGTGGCTGTTTGTCGCCATCGTCGCGGACAACCTGTTCATCCTGCCGGGTGAGTTGATGCGCGCCGCGTGGGGGCTGCTCGCCATGGTCGGCATCGTCTGGGCCGCCGCGCTGGGGTACTGGTTGACGTGGGGTCGGCCGTCGCCCGATCGGCTGGCGATGATGTACGAGCGCGTCGCGCCGGATCGGCGGGAGCGTTTGATCAACTCGGTGCAGATGCTGCGTTCACATCGTGCCGACGCCGACCCCTTCGCGCAGGCGGCGGTGATCGAAAACGCCGCGACGTTACGCAGCGCCGAGCCCGACCGGGCCGTCGACTTTCATGCGGTGCGCCGGGGCGCGAAATGGCTGGCCATCGCCGTCGTGTTGCTGGGCGCGTACTGCCTGCTGCGGCCGCAGTGGGCGGGCAATGCGCTGGCGCGCCTGGTCAACCCCGCCAACCCGCCGCATCACCTGCTGGCCACCGATCCGGTCTCGCTGACCGGCAACGAAACGATCATCGAAGGCGAAGCTTTGAACATCGCCGTCGCCCTGCGCGACGATCTGCCGGTCGCCGCGAGCCCCGACCAAGTGCGGCTGGACTACCGCATCGGCGGGCGCGACTGGTCGAGCGTGCCCATGACCGAAGGCGACGAGGATGCTCCTTTCGTGCATCGCTTCGATGCGATCTGGCATGACATGACCTACCGCATCCGCGCCGGGCGATCTGTGTCACCGACCTACGCGGTAACCATCCGCCATCGGCCGCGCGTACAACAGCTTCAGGTCACCGTGACCGACCCGCCCTACGCCGGGGGCGCATCACGCCAACTCGATCCGGGCGTCGGCGACGTCACCGCCCTGCTCGGCTCAACCATCTCCCTGAACATCGACGCCGGCGAACCGTTGAGCGAAGCGGCCGTTCACTTCGGCAACGGCGAAACGGTTCCCCTGGATGTGAATCAAACGCATGCAGCCGGTTCGTTCCAGCTCACCGCCGGCGGCAGTTACTCGATCCGCCTGGCCGACGATTCGCCCGACAAGCTGACCAACCTCAACCCCCCGCGTTACACGCTGACCGCGCAGGCCGACGAAGCGCCGATCGTGCTCGTCTC
>CAYYPN010000141.1:0-7698 GCA_964473545.1 uncultured Planctomycetaceae bacterium | reverse complement strand
CGGCCTCGACCGCGACCTGCAGCCCATGCTCCCGGCAGGTGCCCGATGTCGACGGCCCGATGCTCGCGCAACGGACCCCCTGGAATTGATCGCGCGCCTCACCGACCAATCGCACGAAGTGGTTCACCGTCGAACTGCTCGTGAAAGTCACCCAATCCACGGCCCCGCAACGGATCGCTTCGAACAGCGCATCGGGCAACGCGTCTACCGGCTCCGTGCGATACGCCACCAGGTCGATCACCTCAGCCCCGGCGCTGGTCAACTGCTCCGGCAGGTCGCGCCCGGCAATATCAGATCGCAACAGCACGATCCGCGCCCCATCGGCTTCGCCCAGCGCGAGCAACGCCTCGCCCAACGCCGCCCCCGACTGCGTGGCCGGTTGCAGGTCGGGCTTGATGCCCAGGCGCCGATCCGTCGCTTCCGCCGTCGCCTGCCCCACCACGGCAACCTTGACCTTCGCCAGGGCCCGCGCATCCAGACCCGCGGCATCGAGTCGTTCGCGCAACACCGTCACCGCCTGGGCTGAGGTCAACACCAGCCAGTCGGCCCGCGGCAGCGCTTCGAGCAGTTGCCGGTTGAATGCAGCGACGTCTTCCACCGGCGCATAGCGAATCGTCGGCGCCTCGATCACCGACGCGCCCAACGCTTCGAGTTGTTGAGCCAGCACCGACGCTTGCGGGCGAGAGCGGGTGACGACGATCGTCCGCCCGAACAAAGGCCGTTGCTCGAACCAGTTGAGCGCCGCGGCATCGAGCCCGGCGACGGGCCCGACGACGATCATCGCCGGCGCGCCCAGTCCCTGGTCCCGCGCCGCGTCATGGATGGCGTCCAGCGTGGCGCGAACCGATCGTTGCGTTGGCAGCGTCCCCCATTGCACCACGGCCGCGGGCGTGTCGGCCGGCAGGTCGTGCCGCATCAGTTCGGCGGCGATTTCACCCAGCCGCCCCATGCCCATGTAGAAACAAAGCGTCCCCCCACGACGCGCCAGGCCGGCCAGCGCCGCATAGTCCACCTGCGATTGGTCCTTGGTCGGATCTTCGTGGCCGGTGATGAAGGTGCAACTGGTCGCCACGCCGCGATGGGTCAGGGGGATGCCCGCGTAGGCCGGCGCGGCGAGCGCCGCGGGAATGCCCGGGACGACCTCGACTTCGATGCCGCGCGCGTGCAGGGCGATGGCCTCCTCGCTGCCCCGGCCGAAGATGTACGGATCGCCGCCCTTGAGTCGGGCGACGCGCTTGCCGGCCGCGGCGTGTTCGATGAGCAGGTCGTTGATCTGGTCCTGCGTGAGTTTGTGATGTCTGGCGCGCTTGCCGGCGTCGATCAGCAGCGCGTCGGCGCGCACGTGGTCCAATAACCGCGGGTTGGCCAGGGCGTCGTACACCACGACATCGGCCTCCACCAGCCGGGCCAGGCCCTTGACGGTGATCAGGCCCACATCCCCGGGCCCGGCGCCGATCAGGCAGACCCTGCCCGCGGGCGCCGGGGCGGGCCGGAGGGTGTCGCCAGTTTTTTCCGGGGGCGAAGTCAAGACAGGTTAACTCTACCGATTGTTCCGTCGATGTTGGCTGTGACGCGCAACGATGCGCAGGTCACAGGTGGCAAACATGTCAGTCACAGCAACACATCCTAACGCGGCCGCCGACGGGGCGGAGGGGACCCGCCATACGTTGCGGTTCGACCGACGCCGCGCCGAGCGGCACCCGGTGTCCGGCCGGGTCACGGTCATGCGCCGTGCGCACGATCCGATGGTGTATCGCCAACCGGTCTGCTCGTTCCAGCTTCGGAACATGTCGGACACCGGCCTGGCCGGTCAGTGCGAGATGCCCCTGTCGGTGGACGAGACGGTGGCGGTCTTTCTGCCGCCGCACGGCTCGGAGCGCGGGGTCGACCTGCTCGGTCACGTCGTCCGCTGCCAGCCGGCCGACCAGGGCTACCAGGTCGCCGTGCAGTTCGACGTCCGACCCGCGGCGTAAAGCCTACGCCTTCGCATCGGCGCCGCGCAGATCGGCATTGTCGAGCACCTTCGGCAACACCGCCTCCAGCTCTTCGTACACCTCCTCCAGGGCCTGCGGCACGACCCGCACCTGACCCACCACGCTCATGAAATTCACATCGCCCGACCAGCGCGGCACCACGTGCACGTGCAGGTGACCCGGCACGCCCGCGCCGGCACACCGGCCGATGTTGATCCCGATGTTCACGCCCTGCGGACTCATCGCCACCTGCAACAAACGCTCGGCCAGCGTCACGCATTCAAACAAATCCGTCCGCTGCTCCAACGACAACTGCGGCAGGTCCGCGATGCACGCACCCGGCGCCACCAGCAGATGCCCGTTGGTATACGGATACCGGTTGAGCAGCATCATGCTCAACTTCGTGCGATACAGCACCAGGTGCATCCGGTCCTTGTCCGGCTGGTTCCAGTAATCCAACAGAAACGACCCGCCGGGGTGGGCCTTGTCCTGGTCATCAATCCGGCGAATGTACTGCATCCGCCAGGGCGCCCATAGATTCGCTTCGCTCATCTCCGGGAAACTCCAATGGCAAAGGGCAAATGGCAAATGCATACGTCAGTCATGGTTCGAATCCTGGTCTGAGTTGCGGTGTATGGCGGCAAAAATGAGCGTCAACTCTTTGGCTTCTCGCCACAGTCGTCTGGCTTCCTCTCGTGCCGGTTCATGAGCCACACCGATCATTCGCAGGAAGTGCATGGTTTCCTTGGCTTCCTTGCGGCAAGTCGCGATGCGCTGGCGAAATACTTTCTTCGATTCCGCTTCATTCGCTTCGCAGTAATTCGCTCCGACGCTCGTGCCGGCGCCTACGACCTGATCGATCAAACGTCTGGTCACGGGTGAGATCGGCATCGCTTTGGCAAGCATCACGATCGCTTCGCCAAACTGAGCGGTTCGCTCCGCGAGATCGTAGCGCCGTTGCTCATCCCCATCCGGACTGGATTTATCATTTGCCATTTGTCATTTGCCATTGATCATTCCCGCGGCGACAAGCGCCGGCTTCTCCTGCCCTACCTCCCACACGGCATGCTTGAGCATTTGCTCGTTCGTCTGCGGATAATCGAGCCGGTGGTGCGTGCCGCGGCTTTCGGTGCGCCAGGCGGCGGCCCGGGCGATCAGGGCGCCGACCAGCAGTTCGTTCTGCACTTCCCAGCCGGTCCGCTCATCAAAAATCTTGTCCCACGTGTACCGGGCCCAGAAGTCGATCATCTCGGTGACCTCGGCCAGGCGCGGGCCGGCGCGCTCGATGCCGACGTGTCGCCACATCACGCTGGTCAGCGAACTGCGGACGTCGGCGATGTCGAGCTCGCTGCGGTCGGAGATGGGGATGTCGCTGACGATGCGCAAGGGCAGTGTGATCGCCGCATCGATCTGTTCGCGGCAGACGCGCCCCGCCGACTCGCCGCAGACCAGCCCTTCGAGCAGGCTGTTGCTGGCCAGGCGGTTGGCGCCGTGCAGACCCGTGCACGCCGCCTCGCCGCAGGCGTAGAGTCCGGGCAGGTTGGTGCGCGATTCGGCGTCCACTTCGACCCCGCCGATCATGTAATGCATCGCCGGCCGCACGGGAACCAGGTCCCGGCCCGGGTCGATCCCGAAACGCTTGAGCAGGTCGAAGATGCCGGGGAATCGGGCGGCGAATCGTTCGGACCCGATGTGCCGGGCGTCGAGATACACCTGGGCCTCGGGGAGGTTGGCGATCTGTTCGATGATCGCGCGGCTGACCACGTCGCGCGGGGCCAGCTCGGCCAGGTCGTGCGCCCCGACCATGAACCGCTGGCCGTCCCGGTTGACCAGGTACGCGCCTTCGCCGCGCACCGCTTCGCTGATGAGCGAGCGCGACGCGCCGGCGATATACAGGGTGGTCGGGTGGAACTGTTCGAACTCCATGTCGACCAGCCGCGCTCCGGCGCGGTAGGCGATGGCGATGCCATCGCCGGTGGCGACGGGCGAGTTGGTGGTTTCGCGGTAGACCTGGCCGCACCCGCCGGTGGCGAGGATGGTGGCGCGGGCCCAGATGACCTGCAGGCCGTACTTGGGATGGTGCGTGATCGCGCCCAGGCATCGCGACCCGGGCTCGCCTTCGGTAATCAGGTCCAGCGCGAAGCATTCGTCAAACAGTCGAATGCTTTCGTCCGCCTGGCAGGCACGGATGAGCACGTCGGCCAGCTCCCGCCCGGTCGCGTCGCCGTGGGCGTGGAGGACGCGGTGGGCGGTGTGGCCGCCCTCGCGCCCCAGGCTCATCTGGCCCGACGGGTCGCGGTCGAACTGCATGCCCAGCTCGATCAGCTCCTGCATGCGTTCGGCCGCCGCCGAGGCGATGTGGCGCACGGTCGGCTCGTCGCACAAGCCCGCGCCGGCGTCGAGGGTGTTGGTCACGTGGTCGTCGATCGAGTCGCCGGCCGCGCCCGGCATGACCGCGGCGATCCCGCCCTGGGCCCACGCGGTGTTCGACTGCTTGAGCTCGCCCTTGGCCAGAACGATCACTTCGCCGTGCTCGGCCGCCGCCAGCGCCGCCCGCAGCCCCCCCACACCCGAGCCGATCACCAGCACGTCGGTAAAAATCTGCGGCAACAACACCGCCCTGAACGGGATCAGATACCGCCGCTGGTCGAAGATCGCATGCATGAAGGTAATGTTAAGCCACGCAAGGATGGATGGACAGCCAGACCAGGCCGGACCTGAATCTTGAAGGTCCGGGTACAAAATGCAATCGGTGCCAAGCCGCAAGCGGCTACCCGCCGCGTTCGAGGACTTCGATGGCCTGCTCCACGGTGAACGCCCCGTCGTACAGCGCCCGGCCGACGATGGCGCCGAAGATGGGCAAGGCCCGCAGTTGGCGCAGGTGTTCGAGCGTGCCGACGCCCCCGGAAGCGACCACCGGAACGCTGGTCGTTTGCGCGAGGGTGCGCGTTGATTCGAGGTTGGGGCCGCCGAGCGTGCCGTCGGTGGCGATGTCGGTGTAGACGATTGCCCCGAGGGGCCAGGCGTCGACCTTCGCGGCAACCTCCTCGGGGCCGACTTCGGTCGTCCGCTCCCAGCCGCTGACCGCCAGCTTGCCTTTTCGCGCGTCCAACCCGAGCACCAGCTTGTCGGCGAAGGCCGGCTTCTGGGCGATCTGCTCGAACCACGCCCAGTTTGTCAGCGCCGCGGTGCCGAGGACGATGCGCTGCACGCCGACGTCGATGAGGCGCTGGATCGTGCCTTCATCGCGCACGCCCCCGCCGAGCTCGACGATGAGGTTGGTGTCGGCGCAGATGCGTTCGACGACTTCGAGGTGACCGGGCGTGCCGGTGCGGGCCGCGTCGAGGTCGACGATGTGCAGGTAGCTCGCCCCGGCGTCGGCGAACTGCCGGGCCTGGGCGACCGGATCGTCGCCGTAGGTCGTCTGGCGGTCATAATCGCCCTGGTAAAGACGAACGACCCGCCCGCCGCGTAAATCGATAGCTGGGAACAGGAACATGATGGCAGAATGTTCAATGGCAAAGGGCAAATGTCAAATGGGAGACAGTTGGAAGCCGGAAGGTAAAAGGCATAAGGCAACAGGCGGGACGGATTGCGTTACCAGCTTGACGTGCGCAACACGCGGGCGACCTTGCCGATGCTCAGCTCATCGCCGCCGGCGGAATCGGCGCGAATCCGTCCATCGCGGTGTCGGCGGAAGGTGACCGGCCCGGGCATGGTCGCGTGAAATTCCAACCGCGCCTTGGGCAGGATCAGCGCCACCCCCGGATGGATTTGTTTGAACACCGTCAACTCCACGCGGCAGTCGGCGTTGAACCGTTCGGTCAGGCCGTTGAGCTTGGCGACGATTTTCTCGCGGCGATCGAGGAGTTGGCGGATGGCGTCGGCGACCTGCAGGCGGGCGCGCTGGGCTTCGGGGTTGTCGAGTTTGGGCCCGAGTATTTCCAGCCGCTCACGCAGGCTTTTGATGCGGTCGTCGATCGGCGGCAGCGCGATCGACAGGCGATTGAGCGACTCGTTCAATTCGGCGATGTAACCGAGGCGCACGGTCGTGGCCACGCCGGCGTCGGAGCCGAGTTCGCCGATCTCGGCCTTGCCGGTGAGACTGAGCTTGCCGCCGATGAGCGACCCGCCGCGCAGGGCCAGCGAGCCGCCGACGCGCAGGTCGCAGTTGATGATTTCCTTCTGCGACGTGAGGTCGCCGGCCACGGTACCGCTGACACCAACCAGGTAGCGGGCGAAGGCGTCGTGTCCGATGTTGATGGTGCCGGCTTCTCGACCGGCCATGCCGCCCTCGGCGCGGAACGATCCGTCGCAACGAATGTGGGCCGCTTCGATCAGCCCGTTGGCGATCACGTCTTCGGTGGCGTCGACCTTGAACCGGTCGCGCACGCCGTGGCCGATCATCACCGACCCGTCGAAGTGGACGTTGCCGGTGGAGAAGTCGACGTTGTCGTTGATTTCGAGGATGGGGCTGATGTGGATGCTGTGCGTGGCGCAGGTGAGCAGACCGCTGCGGCCGGCGAGGATCCGCCCGTCGCCGAGCACGCGCACGCTCGGGTCGGACTTGAAGGGGAACGGCTTGCCGGGCAACGGGGCCAAGCGTTTGCCGTAGACATCGAAGCCCGGCAGACCCGGTTCGGGCGGGATGAGCGTGGCGAGGTGCTGGCCTTCGCGGACCGAGGTGAACGTGCTGCGTTCGTAGTAGTTGACCGGCTCGTCGGTCAATTGCGTCGGGCCATGGCGTGCCGATGCGTCGAAGCCCTCGGCCCATTCGAGTCGGCCGTCAGCGCCGCGCTGGGGGGCGACGCCCCGGCCGACGGTGATGCGCAGCTCGCGCGGGCAGTCGTGAAACTGGCGGACGGCCTGGTCGAGCATCGCCACCGTGTCGTCGCCGGTGGGCAGACCCGACTCGCGGACCAGTTGCATCAACCCCGCGGTGTGGACCTGGGCGTTGGAGCAGTCGCCGGGAATGCGAACCATCGCCGCCATCCGATCGCTGGTGACGATCACGGTCGGCCCGGTGCTGGACGACGTGCAAGTCGAATGAGCCATGGCCACCTCGCAATATGAGGATCGACCGGATGTGCAGGCGACTGGAGCCACCGGCTGGAGCAGGGGGTATCTTTGACGTGGAGGCAACGGGCGGGCAAGATAGGCAAGCCCTGCCAACCCGTATTATCGGAGGTGATGCACCATGCCACGCCCTGTCACGCTTTTCACCGGCCAGTGGGCCGACCTGCCCTTCGAGACCATGTGCGAGAAAGCCGCCGCGTTCGGGTACGACGGCCTGGAACTGGCCTGCTGGGGTGACCACTTCGACGTCACCGAGGCCAACAAGTCCGGCAAGTACCTCAAGCAGCGCTGGGAGATGCTGGCCGACTTCGGCCTGGACTGCTTCGCGATCAGCAACCACCTCGTCGGCCAGGCGGTGTGCGACCTGATCGACCAGCGCCACAAGGCGATCCTGCCTGAGCACGTCTGGGGCGACGGCGAGCCCGAGGCCGTCCGCAAGCGCGCCGCGAAAGAGTTGATCGCCACCGCCAAGGCCGCCCGCAAGTTCATGGACGCCAAGCCCGACAAAAAAAGCTGGGGCGTCAAGCCCGCCGTGGTCAACGGGTTCACCGGCTCGAGCATCTGGCATGCGATCTACGCCTTTCCGCCGACCGAGCAGGCCTACTGGCAGAAGGGCTTCGACGACTTCGCCAAGCGGTTCGGCAAAATC
>CAYYPN010000140.1:1497-7706 GCA_964473545.1 uncultured Planctomycetaceae bacterium | reverse complement strand
AGGCCGAGGTGGCCGCAACGGTCGACCTGGTGCAGTTCGTGTTCAACACGTTCGGGTTCGATGACGTGTCGATGCGGCTGAGCCTGCGCGATCCGGATTCGACCAAGTACGTCGGCGACCCGGGCAAGTGGGACCGGGCCGAGCGCGAGTTGCGCGAGGTCCTGGATGAGCGCGGCCTGGGGTACGAGGCGGCGGCGGGTGAGGCCGCCTTCTACGGGCCCAAGATCGACTTCATCGTGCGCGACGTGATCGGCCGCTCGTGGCAGCTCGGCACCGTGCAGCTCGACTACAACCTGCCCGAACGTTTCGCCATCGAGTACATCGGCGCCGACAACGCCGCCCATCGCCCGGTCATGATCCATCGCGCCCCCTTCGGCTCGATGGAGCGGTTCATGGCGATCCTCATCGAGCATTACGCCGGGGCGTTCCCGCTGTGGCTGGCCCCCGAACAGGTGCGCGTGCTGCCGGTCAGCGACAAGTTCATGGACTACGCCGACAAGGTCGCCGGCCAGCTCAAGACCGCGGGCCTGCGCGTCGCGGTCGATCGCTCCAGCGAACGGGTCAACGCCAAGATCCGCAACGCCCAGGAGCTCAAGCTGCCCTACATGCTCGTCGTCGGCGGCAAGGACGAGGCCGCCGGCACCGTCAGCGTGCGCGAACGCATCAGGGGCGACCTTGGGGCGATGCCGCTGGACGACTTCATCGCCCAGTCCAAGGCGGAAATCGCCAGTCACGGCCGCGAAGCGATCGCGGTGTGAGGGACGATATCCGTGCCAACGCCTGATCCAGCGTATGAGCTTTCCAACCATGCGAAGACCGCTCACCTGGTCCGCCGCGTCCGAGGAGCCGAATTGGAATGGTCACGACCGACACCATAGAAGGCACGATCAACGATCTGTTGTGGTTCCACTACGACATGGTTGCGGATGTGTTGTACATTCGTCTGGCCTCCGAGCGGAACACGCCCACCGAAGGCGAACAGACTGATGACGGGATCATCCTGTTGTACCCCATTGACGGTGACAAAGTCATTGGTATGACAGTGGTGGGTTGGTGGAAACGCTTCGGCGATGGGGCGCTGCCCGATTCGATCCGTGCCTTGGAACAGTTGATCGAACCGTGGAGCGAACGACTGGCAGCTTGACGAATAGGACTCCCATGGACCGCATCACGGACATCACCGCCGGCCAACTGACCGACGACATGAACTTCAGCGAGCAGGTCTGGGCGCTCACGGCCCGCATCCCGCGAGGGAAGGTCACGACCTACGGCGCGATCGCCAGGGCGCTGGGCAAGCCGCAGGCCTCGCGGGCGGTGGGGCAGGCGCTGGGGCGTAATCCGTACGCGCCCGACGTGCCGTGTCATCGGGTCGTTGGAACCAACGGCAAGCTCACCGGTTTCGCCGGGGGCCTCCCCCGGAAGGTTGAACTATTGCAGAGCGAAGGCGTCGCCGTGATCGACCAGCGGGTCAATACGTCGGATGCCTATCCGTTTGATCAGTGAATGTTCAGCGTCGGCCGCGACGCCGCGGTCGTCTCGATCGACTGCATCACGTTCCTGCACATTGTCTCCAACTCCTCGGCCAGCGCGTCGCCGGCGTCGAAGTTGCGCAGCGGCATGCCCGCGTCGCCGTTGGACCGCAACGCCATGTTGATCGGCACCGTCCCGAGCATGCTCAGGCCCAGCCGGTCGGCCATCGTCTTCGCCCCGCCCTTGCCGAAGATGTCGTACTCCTTGCCGTCGTCGCCGATGAAGTAGCTCATGTTCTCGATCACGCCCAGCACGGGAATGTCCATCTGCTGGAACATCTTCACCGCGCGGACCGCGTCATCCTGGGCCACCCGTTGCGGCGTGCAGACGATCACCGCACCGCTCAGCGGCAGGAGCTGCGCCAACGTCAGCGGCACGTCGCCCGTCCCCGGCGGCAGGTCGACCACCAACACGTCCAGCTCACCCCATTCGGTCTGCGTGGCGAGCTGGCGGAACGCCCCGTGCGCCATCGGCCCGCGCCAGACGAGCGGCTTGTCCGGATCGACCAGCTTGCCGATCGTGATCGTCTTGATGCCGTGCACGTAGAACGGATGCAGCATCTGCTGCGTGCCGGTGACCTGCTGGTCGTGCAGGCCGAGCAACGTCGGCACGCTCGGTCCGTAGATGTCGCCATCGAGCAGCCCGACCTTCTTGCCCTGGCGAGCCAGGCCCACGGCCAGGTTCACGGCGACCGTGCTCTTGCCCACGCCACCCTTGCCCGCGCCCACGGCAATGACGTGCCTGACCTCGGGCAGGGGATTGGACTGCCGCGCCTGTTCCTGCGGGCTGGCCTGTTGTGATTCGGAGCTCGAAGCCTGCGGCGGGTCGTTTGGGGCTTGCGGAGCGTCGCCGGCCGGCTCGGTTTCGGTGACCTCGATGTTGATCTGCTTGAGCTGGTCGCCGAGTTGTTCCAGGGCGGCCTTCGCCTCGGCAGCCAGGGCGGTGCGCGTGCCGTCATCCAGCCCGCCGCCGGCCAGCTTCACGGTCACGAACTCGTCACATACCGCCACGTTTTCGACCATGCCCAGTTCGACGATGGTCTTGCCGCTTGCCGCGTCGCGGACGGCATTGAGCTGCTCGGTGATCTGTTGCTTGCTGAAACCCATGTCGAGTCTCTCCAATCGTGCGTAACCCGGCATCGTAGAGTCACGCGACCCACCCGACAATAGCCCGATCCTGGCGAGGGCAATACCCGGTCGCAACGGGGCGTTAGGCCGGCAAGGCCGCTAGGATGTGGTCGTCGTCATCAGGAGCCTTGGTCATGACGCTCAGGCGAGGGTTTGTGCCGTTTGTCGGGATGTTGGGGCTGCTGCTGGCCGCGGGCGCGTGGGCCGAATCCCGGCCGATGCTCGCCGGTCCCGAGCCCGACGATGCGGCTGACATGTCGGGCATGTCGTCGATGTCCGACCAGACGTTCAGCGGGCGAATGCGAGGCAACCGCGGCAATGTGCTGGTTCGCATCATCGACCCGCTGAACCTCGATGCCGACCAGGCGGATCGGGCCAACCGCCTCCTCGCCGATCACGGCGCGAGCGTGCGGATGAGTCGCCAGGCGATTCGGCAGGCCGAAGCGGCGGTGCGCCAGGCCCGGGAAGACGGCGACCCGCAGGCTCTCGGCGAGGCCGGGGATGCGTTGCAGCGATTGCGAACCGAGTCGCCGCAACCGCTCGACCTGTTGCCCCAACTGGAAGCCATCCTTACCGAGCCACAGGCCGACGAACTTTATGCCAATGTCTTGCAAGTCAGTAATCCGCCGTTCTACGGCGAGGTCTCGCGGGTGGCCGAAGCCTTACAGCGCATCGACCTGGATGAAGAAGAGCGTCAGGCGTTGGATGCGCTGATACAGGCGCATCGCACCGCTTGTGTGGTGTTGATCCGTGAGCATGGCCCGGCCTTGCAGCAGGCGCGACAGGCGATCAACGCCGCTCGACGTCAGCGCGACGAGCAAGCCCTCGATGCGGCTCGCAAGACATTCTGGTCGCTTGTGTCCACGCATGACGCAGCCCGGCCCATGCCGACGATCAAACGCATGCGTGAACACCTTTCACCGGAACAACTGTCGCAACTCGACCGTCGCCTCAACCCCCGGGCCAACCAGCGCGGCAACGACGACCCCAACGCCCTGCGCGACGACCAGTTGCATCTTTAGGTCTTGGGCCGGTTCTTGCGGGCAGCCAACCCGTCCGCCTTGTCACTGTTCCCCGACCAACCTATCCTTGCACACGCGAGTTCAAGTCCGTGTGAAAGGATCGATGCCCCATGGCCAGCGGTGATCTGCGTGATCGATATCGGCAAGTGATCGAGCGTGTCGGCGAAGCCGCGGCCCGTGTTGGGCGCAACCCGTCCGACATCGTGGTTGTCGCGGTGACCAAGTTCGCGGCGCCCGATGAGATTCGTCACCTGCTCGAGCTCGGCCACCAGGACCTCGGCGAGAACCGCGTGCAGCAACTGACCCAGCGCGTGGCGATGACCGAGGAATTCGTCACCCGCCACCGCACCATGCTCAGCCCGCGGAAGACCGAGGTTCCCGAAACGGTGCGCTGGCACATGATCGGGCACCTGCAACGCAACAAGGTCAAGCCCGTTCTGCCGCTGGTGAAGCTGGTACACAGCGTCGACTCGCTGCGGCTGGCCGAGGAGATTCAGACCCACGCGGCCAAGCTGGACATCGAAGTGGACGTGCTTCTGCAGGTCAACGCCTCGGGCGAGAACAGCAAGTTTGGCCTGAGCCTGTCGGCCGCACCACACCTGGCCGACCAGATGCAGACCATGTTCAACCTGCGCCTGCGCGGCATGATGACCATGGCCCCGATCAGCGACAATCCCGAGCATGCCCGGCCGACGTTCCAGCGGACCGCCGAGGTGTTCTACGACATGAAGAACACCGGCACGTTCGGCGACAAGTTCAACATCCTCTCGATGGGCATGAGCGACGACTTCGAAGTCGCCATCGAATGCGGCGCCAACGTCGTCCGCCTCGGCCGCGCCATCTTCGGCGAAGGTGAAGACACGACACAGGAACAGGCGTAAGCGACACCCGAGTCGCATCGGCCGCCGACGCTTGCCTCTTCGCCTCAACCCACCGGCATCGACTGCTTGAGCCTGGCGATCACTGCCGGAATGGTGTCGATGGCGCGGTCGATCTCATCAGGCCTCGTGTCACGCGACAGGCTGAACCTTACCGAGCCGTGGGCGACGGGTTCGGGCAGGCCCATGGCCAGGAGGACCGGCGAGGGATCGAGGGACCCGCTGCTGCAGGCGGCGCCGGCCGAGGCGTCGAGGCCCCGCTCGCTGAGCAACAGCAGAATCGCCTCGGCTTCCAGCGGGGGAAAGGCGATGTTGGTCGTCGTCCACAAGCGTGTTGCCCCGGAGGCATTGACCTGCGCCCCATCGACGGCGTCGACGATGGATCGTTCGAGTCGATCACGCAGCGCCGCCTGCCGCGTCGCGCCGTCGCCGGCCAGCCACTCGTTGGCGAGATCGGCCGCCGCGCCCATGCCCACGATGCCGGGCGTGTTCTCGGTGCCGCCGCGGCGTTGGCGTTCCTGCGGGCCGCCGATGATCTGGGGCATCATCCGCACGCCGGTCCGCACGTACAGGGCGCCGACCCCCTTGGGCCCGTGGAACTTGTGCGCCGACAGTGACAACGCATCGACCTCGATGCTGTTGACGTCCACGGGAATCTTGCCGACCGCCTGCGTCGCATCGGTGTGCAACAGCACGCGATGTTCACGACAGGTCGCCGCAAGCTCCTTGATCGGCTGGATCACACCCGTCTCGTTGTTCGCCCAGTGGATGCTGACCAGCGCCACGTCATCGCCATACTCATCCAGCGTGCTGGTCAGTCGGGCGGGATCGACCACGCCCTGTTCGTTCACGTCGAGTCGTACGATCCGGTAACCCCGGGCTTCGAGGACGGCGCAGGGTTCGCGGATGGCCGAGTGCTCGGCGGTGGTGGTGACGATCGTCTTACGCGGCGAGCGAGCCTGGAGGATGCCGCGCAGGGCGAGGTTGTTCGATTCGGTCGCGCCGCTGGTGAAGATGATGCGGCCCGCTCGCGTGCCGATGAGGTTGGCCACCTGTTCGCGGGCCAGTTCGATGGCGTGGCGCACCTCCTGCCCGGCCCGATGGGCGCTGGAGGCGTTGGCCCACAGCTCCCGCAGCGCTCGCGTCACCGCCTCGACGACCTGCGGCGCCGGCTGCGTGGTCGAGTTGTTGTCCAGGTAGATGCGGTCCATCACCAGATCATAGCGCCGCAACCTGCGCCTACGCGAACACGTCGGCCAACGCCAGGTCGAAGTCCTCCGCCAGCGGCAGCGTCACCCGCTCGCCGGTCATGGCCGAGTGATACGCGGCAAAGACCAGTTGCGTCGCCCGCAGGGCGTTGGTGCTGTCGAGCAGGCTCGGCTTGCCGTTGCGGCAGCATTCGATGGCATGGCCGATGGCCGATGGCACGCCGCGCGGCGCATCCTCGTCCTTCGGATATTGCTTGTAGCCTTTGGTGGTGAACAGCTCAACGCCCATGTTGTCGGCGGTCCACAAGGTCCCGCTTTCGCCGATCACGCGCATGCGATTGCCTTCGCCCATCGCGTCGCCGGCGTGCAGTGTTCCGGTCACGTCATTGGCGAACCGCACCGTCGCCACGCCGCACTTGTCCATCGGCTGGTCGAACACGTACT
>CAYYPN010000140.1:0-1487 GCA_964473545.1 uncultured Planctomycetaceae bacterium | reverse complement strand
TCGGCCTGGGCGATGACCCATTGCGCCTCGGCCTCACCGTTGAAGTAGTGCATCATGTCGTAGTAATGCGTGCCCCAATCGTACATATCGGCGCAGTGGCCGACGATATGCGTGACCTTGCCGATCGCGCCGTCGTCGACCAGTTGGCGGGCCAGGCGAAACTGCGGGTCGCAGCGCCGCTGATGGCAGAAGCTCAGTTGCATGCCCGCATCCCGCGCCGCCTGGTCGATCGCCCTGGCCTGGGCCCACGATGTGGCCATCGGCTTCTCGCTGAGCATGGCCTTGACGCCCATGCCGGCACACAGCCGGATCGGCTCCAGCCGCACGCCGGGGCGCGTGATGAGCATGACGAACTCCGGCTGCACGTCGCCGAGCATCGCCGCCGCGTCCATGAACGGCTTGCCGCCGAACTCCGACGCCAGTTCGTTGGCCCGACCTTCCGCGGGATCGGCGAAGCCCACCATCTCCACGCCGCCCCGGGCGATCGCCGCCCGGGTGAAGTTCCCCGCACGCTTGCCACAACCGATCACTGCTGCACGAATCGCCACGTCCAATACTCCTTCGGCTTGCCCCGCCTCACGTTGTGTAGTCGGCGTTGATCGTAATGTATTCACGGCTCAAGTCACAGCCGAGGAACTCGCAGCGGCCCTTGCCCGCGCCCAGGTCGATGGTGATGGCGACCTCGGGTTGGGTCATGCCGCGGGAGACTTTCCCGGGGTCGAACCGTGCCGGTTGGCCGGCCTTGTACACGGTCGTTGCCCCGATGCCCACGACCATCTTCCGGGGGTCGACCTTGGCGCCGGAGCGACCGGCGGCGGCGGCGATGCGGCCCCAGTTCGGGTCCGCCCCGTGCACCGCGGTCTTCACCAGCGGCGAGTCGGCCACCGCACGCGCCACACGCACCGCATCGGGCCCGCTGGCCGCGTTCGTCACCGTCACGCGGATCACGTGCTTCGCCCCTTCGCCGTCGGCGATCACCGCATACGCCAACTCCCGGCACACATCGGTCAACGCCGCGGCGAAGCTCGCCATCGCCCGGCCGCCCGCGGCCAGCGGGGCGTTGCCCGCGGCCCCGTTGGCCAGGATCGCCACGGTGTCCGACGTGCTGGTATCCGTGTCGACGCTGATGCGGTTGAAGCTCGCGTCGGCGTTGACCGCCTGCTTGAGGAGCTTGCGGAGCGGGGCCACGCCCACCGCCGCGTCGGTGGTGAGGAACGCGAGCATCGTCGCCATGTTCGGTGCGATCATGCCCGAGCCCTTGGCGATGCCGCCGATGTGCACGGTCTGACGCCCGAGCTTGACCTGCCGCCACGCCGCCTTGGCCACCAGGTCCGTGGTAAGGATCGCCTGGGCGGCGTCGGCGTCGGCCGCTTCGCCGCGGGCGAGCCTGGGCGCCAGCGTCTCGATGCCCGGCAGGATCCGGTCCATCGGCAGCATGTGCCCGATCACGCCCGTGCTCGCCGGCAGCACCTGGCGCGGGTCGCAGC
>CAYYPN010000139.1:0-7774 GCA_964473545.1 uncultured Planctomycetaceae bacterium | reverse complement strand
AAACAAACAGCGTCAGCAAACTGGATGTCAGCACCCCGCCGATCACCACCGTCGATCCCGATTCCGAAACGGAGATCGCGCTGGCGTTCGACTGCCTGCTGCGACCCAGGCGTCACCCCACCCGTGTCCAGATGATTCGCCCGACGTTGCGCCAACGCGCCAGCGTCGCCCCGCCGGACGCTGTTTATCAACCCTGTGAATCTTCTCTGTCATCATGAACTTACTGGAGGACTGAAATGAATCGCACCACACGAATCGCCATGCCGATGATGGTCGTCGCCGCACTGGCGCTGGCCTCGAGCCTGCACGCGGCGAGCCTGCCCTACCTCGAAACGTTCGAGGCGGCCGCCGACGGCAACGCCGTGCCCGCCGGCTTCACCGAGACCAACGACACCGTCTGGTCGGTCATCAGCACCGGCGCGATCAATGGCAGCAAGTCGTACCACGCCGAAGCCGGCGCTGCGGCCGACGCGCCGGGCGGCGGCACAGCCCTGGTCGACTTCAACGGCTCGCTCGGCGGTCCGGCCGCCGCGGCCAGCGACTTTGCCATCAGCGTCACCTTCCGCCCGCAAAACGTCACCGGCTCCGGCAGCGTCAACCTCGGCCTCCGCGCCCTCGTCGACGCCGCCGGCAACGACGGCTACTACGCACGCATCCTCGGAACCGGTAGCCTGCGCCTTCAGAAACTCAACAGCTCCGGCGGCGGCTTCGACTTCCTCGGAACCAACGACACCGACCAGGGCGGCTTCTCCTCCGGCACCGAGTACACCCTCTCCCTGACCGGCACTTACAACGCCTCGAACCAGCTCGAGCTGTTCATGAACGTCACCGGCGGCAGCTTCACCGGCGTCGGCCTCAGCGCCGTCGATGCCTCGCCGTCGGCCAACACCTACGTCGGCCTGCGCGTCGCGGCCGGCGGCAACCGCCAGGTCGTCGGCGACTTCGACGACCTGGCCGTCGACGTGCCGGAACCGGCGACTCTCGCCCTGCTGGGGCTCGGCGGGTTGCTGATGCTCAAACGCCGCGACTGAAAACCGTCGATCCTCCTCCTCCCGCCGGCCGCGTGACAACCAACGCGCGGCCGGCGGTTTGCTTTCGACCGAACATCCGCGAGCCAACCATGCGACGAAGATCGGCATTCACCCTCGTCGAGTTATTGGTGGTCGTCGCGATCATCGCATTGCTGCTGTCGATCCTCCTGCCGGCGATGGACAAGGCCCGGGCGGTCGCCCGAACCGTCGTGTGCATGAGCAACCAGCGGCAACTGGCGATGGGTAACTTTCAGTACGCCGAGGACTATCGCGGCACCGTGGTGGCCAGCTCCAAAAACGGCGGCAGTTGGCATCACTGGATGGGCTACATCCGCGGCACCGACCTGGTCACGCAGAACGGCGTGGTGGATAACGATCCCTACGTCCCGGGCGGGCCGATCTACGGTTGCCCGGATTTCGAGTCCCACGACATCAACATCGAAAGCGGCGTGTACGACGGAACCAGCGGGTTCAGTCCCCGCTATGGCTACGGCATGTACAGCCCGCGCGGTCTCGATCAGGACAACCGCGACTGGAATTTCCACGAGTACCTCAAAACCGACAGCCCGAATCGCACCTGGTACATGCTCAAGCCTTACCGCGCGCCGCGCCCCAGCGGGATCGTCTGGCTCGCGGACGCCGGCACCTACGTCAAATCCTGGGGAAGCATCTGGGGCGGACTCATCGCCAGCCTGCCCAGCGGCAACTGGAACCCCGATGAAGGCGACCATTCCGGCACCGGCGTCATCGACTGGTCCGGTCGCATCCGCCTGGTTCACGACGGCCGCGCCGGCGTCGCCTACATGGACGGTCACGCCGAACTGCAGAATGACGCCGAGCTCTACCGCACCGAATCCCGCATCGACAAGTTCCGCGACTTCGAAGGCCTGGGCTACACCTACGAACCGGAATAAACAAGACATTTGATAACCGGGAAACACCGGCGATCAGAATCCATACGGACAGGTCGCCGGCTATCAATTCATATCGTCGTCATTCGTTTCCGGTCGCGGTACATCTGCCAGAACAGGATCCACGGGTCGAGCAGGATGCGGTCGTCGAACGTTTCGCCCGGCTCGATGACGCCGAAGACGAAGTGGCTGTGTTCGTGATCGCCCGTGAGAACACCGGCGCCGTCGAGCATGTGCGCGCCGGCGGGGATCGGCTGGTGCTCGGCGAAGTGGCCGCGGATCACGTGATGCACCTGCAACACCCACGTCGAACCGTCCGGCCAGACGCGCATCCCCCGCCAGCGGTTGTTGTTCGCCCCGTCGGCCAACGTGTCGAACATTTCGTGGTCGTCAATCGGCACGGGGGCGAAGATCGGCGTGCCGGCCGGATGGTTGATGTCCAGCCCGCCGTGCGCATCACCCCCGTCGTACGTGCCCAGCCAGCAGTCCTCCCCACGGTAGCAGTCCTCGATGCGCAAGCCTCCCTCGGGCAGCGGACACCACGGATGCAGCAGCGTCGGCGCGACTTCGAGCGTCGCATCCTGAATCGCAAGGCGCGCCTTGCGCCGCGGCCGGCAGTCGCCGTGCGACTCGTTGAGGAACGCGTCGAAGAGGTCGTCGACCGCATCGAGCCAGAGGCGCAGGCCGAGGAATTCGCGCGGCTCGTAGAAGCTGCGCCGGGTGGGGACCTCGCGCATCACGGCGAAGTGGATGCCATCGATCTCGAGTTTGCAGCCGAAGACGTAGGTGGTGAACCCGCCGCGCCTGGACGCCTTGGGGGCCTCGAGGTTGGTGCGCGTCACCCAGGCGTGCGTGCCGACGAGCCTGATGCGGCGTACGGTCCCGTCGGCCAGCGTGAAATGCAGTTCATCGTCGACATCGAGTTCGACCGCGGTGAGCGTGGGCCGGGCGTGTTTTTGAACGATCATGGTTTCATTTTAACGATTCGCCATCGGCGCATCAGGTACTTCCCGATGCGGTGTTCCGAAGCGGGCGCAGCCCCGAACCGGCAAGCCTTGCACTGCTGGGCGCGGCCGGGTTGATGATGATTCGCCGCAGGTGATTCATGCTGATGCGGTGATGCCGGATCGTTGGAAGCGCGGCATCGTCCCGTGCGCCTGCCCGGTACTCGTCGTGCTGCAGCGGCAGGTGATCCCGAAGTTTCTCCAAGGACCATGACGACCTTCCCGCACTCCGACTCGAACGCGATGGCGCGGTCGGGTGTACCTGATTTGCTGGTCGCTTGGGACGCATCGCGGCGACGAATCAAGGGTGACCGGACGGGGCGGTCGGGCCACGCCATTCGGAGGCTTCAACTCACAAGCGAATGTCGGCCGCCACGTCGGCCAATTGTTCGAAATCGACCTCGCCCATGACGCAGAGCCAGCGGTCGCCCTCGGGGGCCATAACCATGTTGATGCCGTTGACGGTGTGGGCGATGAACTGCCGGTCGCCGCGAGTGATGGTCTTGCCGGAGGGTGAGTGGAGCTTCGCACCGTCTGCGATGGCGACGGTAATCAACTGACCGTCGCTCTCGATCAAGGCGCAGGTCAGCGTCGTCCCGGCGTGCTGGTGCAGGCAACACGACATCATGACGCCCGGCAGTTCGGGCACCGGAACCACACCGTTGGACTGGTCGGCCAAAAGCTCATTCGCTTCTTGCACGCTGGCCACTTTCAGATGCGGGGCCAGGCCGTTCGCCACGTCATGGTGAATCCGGGCCAGTGCCGCCGGCGCGGCCATCGCGGACGACGTGCCGCCATCCAGAGCCAGCCATCCAATGGTGACGACGATCAGGATCGCGGCTGCGGCACTGGTGATCGGACGCCGCCAGCGTCGCCACGCCCCCGGTATGGATGGAGCCGGCGAGTCGACCTCCGTAGCCATTACCTGTTCGAATCGGCGCTCCAGGCCCGTCGTATCCATCGGGCGAGCGCCGAGTCGGGCGAGTCGGGCCGCCGTGGTACTGTCCAACCGTTCGTGGTCGTTGTTTCTCACCGCAGTCACTCCGGCTCACTGACCCAGCCGCGTTGAACGGCAAGCTGATGAAGATGATCCCGCAACATCGCTCGGCCGCGGTGGGCCCGGCTCTTGATCGTCCCCACCGCCACCCCGAGCATTTCTGCCGCTTCGGCTTGTTCCATCTGCTCCACGTCTACCAGCAGCAGCGTCCAGCGGATGTCGCCGGGCAGTTCCCGCAACGCCTCGATCACCGCCTCGTCCTCGAAGCGGTTCATCAGTTGTTCGGGCTCGATCCATTGTTCGTCGTATCCACCCGTCTGCCCGGCCGAATCCTCGGCCGGTTCGATCATCGTCTCATCGAGTGGTCGTTCGTCGGGACGCGGCCGACGGGCTCGAAGCCGATCGATGTGCGTACGGCGCAGGATCGTCAGCAGCCACCCCCGGATATTGGTCCCGTCCTGGTAGGTGTCGATCGCACGCATGGCCTTCACCATGGTCTCCTGGGCCAGGTCCTCGGCCTCGTCCTCGCGCCGGGTCAGCACCTGGGCCGTCCGCAGCACCACCGCCATCTGCGGCCAGGCCAGCCGCTTGAACCGCTCGGCCTGAGCTTCGCTGATGCGTCGGGCAGTCATGCGGTCCACCTGTCTAAACGAGCGGGGATGGTTGTCGGGTTCCATGACACAGGGACAATTCTCGCCGACACGGCTGTGGCGGCAAGCCCGCAGGGCCTCAACTATTTGGAACCCGGGTTAGCGGCTCGCGGTTACTGGCCAGTTCGGAAGCGCCCGCGCAGCGCTGCGGCCTTGGCGATGTAGAACAGAACCGGGTAGAGCAGCAGTGTGAGGATGAACGTGGTGGCCAGTCCGCCGATCATGGGGGCGGCGAGGCGGCGCATGGTGTCGGCACCGGCCCCCGAGGCCCAGAGCAGCGGCACCAGGCCGATCATGGTGGTCATCACGGTCATGGTCTTCGGGCGGACGCGCTGGACCGCGCCGTCCTGGATCGCGTGCCAGAGGTCGGCCGGCGAGTTCATTTTGCCCTCGGTTTCGAAACGCTCAAAGCTGTTTTCCAGGTACAGCAGCATCACCAGCCCGGTTTCGACGGCCAGGCCGGCCAGCGCGATCACGCCGACCCACACCGCCAGCGACAGGTTGTAATCCAGCCAGTGCAGCAGCCAGACCGCCCCGACCAGCGAGAACGGCAGCGAGAGGACGAGGATCGCCACGCGCAGCCAACTCTTGGTGGCCATGTAAAGCAGCAGCAGAATCAGCACGCCGGCCAGCGGCACAACGACCATGAGGCGCTGCCTCGCGGCCTGCATGTACTCGAATTGCCCCGACCACACGATGGAATAGCCGGCCGGCAGATCGACCTGCTCGGCTACGGCCTTCCGGGCGTTGTTGACGTACGTGCCCACGTCGATGCCCGCGATGTCGACAAAGACCCAACTGGTCAGCCGGGCGTTCTCGCTCTTGACCATGGGCGGGCCCTTGTGAACGTCGATGTCCGCAAGTTGGCCGATGGGCACCTGCGCTCCGGAAGGCGTGGCGACCAGAGTCTGGCGCAGGGCGTCGATGTTGTCGCGCAGCTCGTGGGGGTAGCGCACGTTGACCGGGTAGCGCTCCAGGCCCTCGACGGTCCAGGTGACATTCATCCCGCCCAGCGCGGACATGATCACATCCTGCACGTCGCCGACGGTCAGGCCGTAGCGGGCTATTCTGTCGCGGTTGATGTCGATGTCGAAGTAGTTGCCGCCGAGGTTGCGGTCGGCGTTGGCGCTGGTGGTGTAGTCGGCGAGGCGGGGGTCGGTCTTCATCACATTCTCGATCCGCCTGGACAGATCGGCGAGCGTGGCCAGATCGGGCCCCATGAGCTTGATGCCGACCGGGGTCTTGATGCCCGTGGCGAGCATGTCGATGCGGGTCTTGATCGGCATGGTCCAGGAGTTGGCCAGACCGGGGAACTGGACGATGTCGTTGAGACCGGGCACGCGGATCGGTTCGCCGCCGTCGGGGCCGGGCATGGTGTAGCCGTACTTCAGCTCGTCGATATTAATCGGGCGGGTGGTGGGCCAAATTTTCGCCGGCAGCCAGCCGACCCAGTCGGGCCAGTCGGAGTAGAAACGTTCGACGCGGCGGGTGCGCCACCTGCTCTTGTCGCGGTGTAGGATGATCGTGGTTTCGAGCATGTTCAGCGGCGCGGGGTCGGTGGCCGTTTCGGCGCGGCCGATCTTGCCGAATACGGTGTCGACTTCGGGAAAGCGCTCAATCAATTTGTCCGTCTGCTGCAGCAGCTCGCGGGCCTTGGTCATGCTCAACCCGGGCTGGGTGGTCGTGGGCATGTACAGCAGGTCGCCTTCCTCCAGCGGCGGCATGAACTCGTTGCCCAGCCCCCGGAAAGGAAGCCAGGTGACCGCGATCAACACAACGGCCGCGATCACCGTCAGCCAGCGGAACTGCATCACGAACACGAACAACGGCTGATACAGCTTCTGCAGGATGATGCTGATCGGGTTGCGCTGTTCCGGGTAAATCCTCTGCGGCAGGACGATCAGGCCCATGCCGACGATCCACGCGCCGACGATCGGCCAGCGGTAGTCGTCCAGGCGCGGCAGCGGCGCCGCCGCGACGATCGCCGCCGGCGCCACGATCAGGCCGAGGTACGTCGCCCATCGCTTCCACGCCGACCACGCCGCGGGCACCATGCGCTCGCTGATGAAGTAGACCATCAGGACGGGGATGATGGTGACGGCGAGGATGGCGGCGGCGGACATCGCGAAGGTCTTGGTAAACGCCAGCGGCCGGAACATCCGCCCTGACTGCTCGCCGAGCACGAAGATCGGCAGGAAGCTGACGGTGATGATCAACAAGCTGAAGAACAGGGTGGGGCCGACCTCGGCGGCGGCGTCGGATATCAGATGAACCCGTTCGCCCACGCCCGGCGCACGACCGCGCTCCAGCTTGAAACGCTCGAAGTGCTTGTGGGCGTTTTCGACCATGACGATGGACGAGTCGACCATCACGCCGATGGAGATCGCGATGCCGCCGAGCGACATGATGTTGGCGTTGATGTCCAGGCCGTACATGATCGCCAGCGTCGCCAGTACGCCGGTGGGCAGGACGAACGCGACGACCAGGGCGCTGCGGGCGTGCAGCAGGAAGAAGACGATGACGAGCGAGACGACGATGATCTCCTCGATGAGCGTGTCGGAGACGGTGTGGACCGCGCGTTCGATCAGGTCGCTGCGGTCGTAGGCGGTGCGAATCGCCACCCCGGGCGGCAGGCCCGGTTCCAGTTCGTGCAGTTTCTCACGAGATTTCTCGATGGTGGCCTGGGCGTTCTCGCCGAAGCGCATGACGATCGTGCCGCCGACGACCTCGCCTTTGCCGTTCCACTCCGCCACGCCGCGACGGATGTCCGGGCCCAGGCGAATCTCGGCCACGTCGGCAAGGTAAATCGGCGCGCCCTGGTCGCTGACACCCAGCGCGATCTTGCGCAGGTCGTCCAACGCCCGCTCCGATCGCAACTGCTCGATGGATAGGCCGGCCTCGCGTGCCTCGGCAATCTCCGCATCGCTCAGACTGCCCAGGTAGCCCAGGCCGCGCACCATGTACTCGGTTTCGCTCTGCTCGATCAGCCGACCGCCCACGTCGAGGTTGCTGCGCTTCAGCGACATCTTCACGTGCTGGAGCGAAATGTGGTAAGCCAGCAGCTTCCGGGGATCGACGACGACCTGATACTGCTTGACGAACCCGCCGACCGGCGCGACTTCGCTCACGCCCTCCACGGCGGTCAATTCGTAGCGCAGATACCAGTCCTGCAGGCCGCGCA
>CAYYPN010000138.1:0-7802 GCA_964473545.1 uncultured Planctomycetaceae bacterium | reverse complement strand
ACGTGGAGCTGCTGCTCGGCGGCGAGCGGATCATCTTCTACTTCATGGCCGACGGGCGGGTCGACTTCCGCGAACTGGTCCGCACGCTGGCGGCGGAGTTTCACACCCGCATCGAGATGCGCCAGGTCGGGGCCCGGGACGAGGCCCGACTCGTCGCCGACTACGAGAAGTGCGGCCAGCATTGCTGCTGTCGGCAGTTTCTCAAGGTGCTCAAACCGGTCAGCATGCGCAACGCGAAGATTCAGAAGGCCACGCTCGATCCGTCGAAGATCAGCGGGCGCTGCGGGCGGTTGATGTGCTGCCTGCGATACGAGGAACAGACCTACGACGACCTGCGCAAGCGACTGCCCCACCGCAACACACGGATGCTCACCGAGGACGGCCCGGGCCGCGTGATCAACACGCAGATCCTCACGCAACTGGTGCTGGTCGAGTTGGACCGTGACCGGACGCGCGCCGCGTATCCGGTGGAGAATCTGCAGAAGCTGACCAAGGAAGACGAGGCGCGCTTCGCCGCCGAGGCCGAGGAAGCCGCCAAGCAGGAAGCCGCCCGCCAGGCCCGGCGCGAACGCTCGGCCCAACGCCGCGGCAAGGGGCGCCCCACCCGCAACGACGACAAACCCGCCAAGACGGATGAACCGGCCTCGCCGGAGCAGGCCGCGTCACCCGAGCCCGGCGGCGAAGCCTCCCAGGGCGATGCGGATCAGCCTCAACGCAAACGCCGACGCCGTCGACGCGGCCGTCGACGCAAGCGCGGCGGCGGTGACGGCGGCGGAGGCGATAACGCCAACAGCGGCGGCAACGCGCCCGCCGATTCACCCCCCCACGACTCGGACTGATTCCGACAGATGCAGTCGATGCCGGCCCCGTCTCACTCACACAAATCGTTGAGAGGGTATACCCGTAACTGCTTGAGTGCCAAGGAGCTGGCACCATCGGCCTCAAGTTTTCGGCGCATTACGCCGACGACTATATCCAGTTAGTGACACATCTGTCTGAATAGGACAAGTTCCGGGTCGGACTCATTCAGGCGATGCGACACACTGCCTTTTGAACCTTGTGTTGATATCCTCGGACTCGGTCGGCACGAACAACTTCGACCCCGACCCCACCATGCCGGCCGGTCCGGGGTTTTTTACCATCCCGCTCGGCGTGCAGCGCGAATAAGCGACCGCCGAACTCCACCCGGCGCTCACTCAACCACATGATGAATGGTGTCGTATAGCCTTGCTTACGTCACGTCGTACGTGTCGCCGGCGTTGAGCAGCGCTTCGAGCGTGCCGCGGCCGCGCTGTTCGACGGCCTGGGCGACCTGCTGGTTGACCATCTGCTCGTACTGCTCGTCTTCGATCTGGTAGTACACGCCCATCGGCTCGGGGAACTTCGGATACCGCATGCGGCTGAGCATGAACGCGTGGGCTTCGTCGTGCATATCGTGAAACAGCAGGTCATCTTCGGTGATGCCCTTGCCGAGCTGCACGACCTCGGGCTTGTTGCCGTTGAGGCGGACGCCCTTGTCCATGTCGTTGCCGAAGATCATCGGCTTGCCGTGCTCGAGCCAGAGCGTGTGGTCTTCCTTGGTCTTGCGATCGGTGGCGAACTCGAATGCCTTATGGTTGAAGACATTGCAGTCCTGGTAGATTTCGACGAAGGCGGAGCCTTCATGTTTGCTCGCCGCTTCGAGCACGTCACCGAGCCGCTTGTCGACGTCGACGGCCCGGGCGACGAAGCTCGCCTCCGCGGCCAGCGCGACGGAGATCGGCCGCAGCGGCATGTCCAGCGATCCCATCGGCGTGCTCTTGGTCTTCTTGCCTTCCTCGGAGGTCGGCGAGTACTGGCCCTTGGTCAGGCCGTAGATCTGGTTGTTGAACAGCAGGATTTTGACGTCGACGTTGCGGCGGAGCAGGTGAATCAGGTGATTGCCGCCGATGCTCAGGCCGTCGCCGTCACCGGTGATGACCCAGACGTCGAGTCCGGGGTTGGCGACCTTGACGCCGGTGGCGATCGCCGGGGCGCGGCCGTGGATCGTGTGAAACCCGTAGGTGTCCATGTAATAAGGGAACCGGCTGGAGCAGCCGATGCCGGAGACGAAAACGGTGTTTTCCCGGGTCGCGCCGATCTTGGCGCAGACCTTGCGAATCTGGTTGAGGATGGCGTAGTCGCCGCAACCCGGACACCAGCGTACCTCCTGATCGGAAGCGAAGTCCTTGGCGGTGAGCACCGGCAGGTGGGTCGGGGCGGTGGTCTGATTGTCTTGCGTCGTCGTAGCCATGGTGTTTCTTGTCAGGCGTTGGACGTTAGGGGGTTCATGCCGCCGACCCGGCCGGCTTCACTTCGTGGCCCTCGGGGATCAGCGACATCGCATCGCCCCACCGGCCTTCGAGCATCAGGTCGATCGCCTGCGTCACTTCATCGACGAGGAACGGCTGGCCCTGCATCTTGTTCAGGCCACGCGCGTCGACCAGGAACTTGTCACGCAGGAGCATGCGCAACTGGCCGTTGTTCAACTCCGGCACGAGCACCTGCTTGTAACGTTGGATGATATCGCCGAGGTTGGCCGGGAACGGATTCAGATGCCGCAGGTGACAGACGGCCACGCTCTTACCCTTGTCCCGGGCATGCATGGCCGCGGTCGTCACCGCGCCGTAGGTCCCGCCCCAACTGACCAGCAGCAGGTCGCCGGATTCGGGACCTTCGACCGGCTGGTCGCCGATGAACCGGGTGATGCGGTTGATCTTCTCCGCCCGGAGGTTGCACATGAGCTGGTGGTTGGCCGGCTGGTAGGCGACGTTGCCGGTCAGGTGCTGTTTCTCGAGCCCGCCGATGCGATGCTCGAATCCCGCGGTGCCCGGCGCGACCCAGGGCCGGCGCAGGTTTTCATCCCGGGCATACGGCTGGAACGGCTTGTCCGGGTCGACCTGCGGCGCCGGCGGCAGGTCGATCGGCTCAAACTTCGACGGGTCGGGCAGGCGCCACGGTTCGGCGCCGTTGGCCATGTACCCGTCGCTGAGAATCAGCACCGGCGCCATCGCCTGAAACGCCAGGCGGACGGCCTCGATCGCGATGTTGAAGCAGTCGCTGGGCGAGCGCGGCGACAGGATCACCGCGGGCGACTCGCCGTTGCGGCCGAACATCGCCTGGAGCAGGTCCGCCTGCTCGACCTTGGTCGGCAGACCGGTCGACGGCCCGCCGCGCTGCACGTTGACGATGACCATGGGCAGCTCGGTCATGACCGCCAGCCCGATCGCTTCGCTCTTGAGGCAGATGCCGGGCCCGCTGGTGCCGGTACAACCGATCTGGCCGGCGTAGCTGGCGCCGATCGCGGCACAGCACGCGGCGATTTCATCCTCGGCCTGGATCGTCTTCACGCCGTAGTTCTTCATCGCCGCGAGGTTGTGCAGGATGTCGCTGGCCGGCGTGATCGGATAGCTGGCGTAAACCAGATCCTTGTTCGCCAGCGTTGCGGCGGTGACCAGCCCCATGCTCATCGCCTCGTTGCCGGTGACACGCCGATACTTGCCCGGGGGGATGTCGGCCTTCTCCACCTGGTAGCGATGCACGAACAACTCGGCCGTTTCACCGAAGTGGTAGCCGGCCTGAAGCGCCTTGACATTCGCCGCGGCAACCTCGGGTTTGCTCTTTTTCTTCCCGAAGAAATCGTTGAGGAAGTGGATCGTCGGCTCGAGCGGGCGATCGTACAGCCAGAACACCACGCCCAGCGCGTACATGTTCTTGCACCGGCCGATGTCCTTGGTGCTCATGCCGCTGTCGGCCAGGCTCTCCTCGGTCATTCGCGTGATCGGCACGGGCAGGAACTGGTAACGGGTGCGCAGTTCCTCGTCTTCGAGCGGGTTCTGGTCTTCGCTGTAGCCGGCCTTGCGGAGGTTGACCTTGTTGAACTCCGACTCGTTGACGAGGACGGCCCCGCCGGAGCGGACGTCTTCGATGTTGGCCTTGAGGGCGGCCGGGTTCATCGCGATCAGCGCATCGACCTGGTCGCCGGGGGTGTGGATGTCGTTGGAGGCGAAGTTGATCTGGAACCCGGAGACCCCGGCGACGGTGCCGGCGGGGGCGCGGATTTCCGCCGGGTAGTCCGGGAGGGTCGCCACGTCGTTGCCGAAGATGGCCGACGTGTCGGTGAACTGCATGCCGGCCAGTTGCATACCATCGCCGGAGTCGCCGGCGAAACGAACGGTTGCGGAGCTGAGGCGCTCCACTTTCTTGTCCACGGCGGTCATCCTCACGGCTCCCGTCGCAGGCTCACGACGTGCGAGGTTAAAGGTAGCGCTAAACGACGAGCCATGATACGCATTATCGGCTAGACGGACCACCCTGGAACACCTCGAACTGCAACTGGTTTGCCCTTAAAAATAATCGGTCGAACCCGACGTCATACCAAAAAGGGCTCGACCGGAGGACCGGCCGAGCCCTGGACGCAGGTGGGTAGGGCAAGAGGAATGTCGTGCAGCAAGCTTCCGTACGAGCGGCTTACCCGCCGTGCCGGGCCAGTCGGTGGGCGTTCAGGCAGACCCCCGCGGCCAGCAGACCCAGACCGACCAGTCCGGCCGGGTGTTTGGCCAGCAGCCCGAAATCCGGCGCGAAGGCCAGGGCCAGCACGCCCGCGGCCAGCAGCAGTCGGCCGCTCCATTTCAGCGTGTTTTGTATCGTTCGCATCCGTGCGCCCTTTCGTCGTGGTGGGTTTGCGTTGCCCGTGATGAGCAGAAGGTTCGATATAACGCGGACAGACGCAAATCAACGACGCAAAAAATCTCAGTCGTTTCCACGCGCGAACGCCATCGGGCCGAAGACGTATCATGCCCGGCGTCCGCGAACCGGCTTGTGAAGATGACCCACGGAGATCGACGTGCCCCGTCAGAAGACCATCAGATTAAACCTTGGATTAGCCGCCTGCCTTGGCTTGGCGGCACTCGTGCTCGTGCAGCCGCCTGGAGTCCGGGCTCAGGATCCGCCGCCGACCGCCGACCGCCGTGACCGTAACGTCGGCAATCTCGTCGTGCTGGTTGAGGACGAACGCAGCTTTGCCCAGGCCGTCAGCCGGTGGGACGAACAAACGTTTTTTCCCGTGCTGTTCGATGACGGGTGGTATTCGGCGCTGTTCATCCGGGCGTTCAAGCCGGCGACGATCCTGCGGTACGAAGCCGACGCGCCGGGCGACCTGACCGCCGACGAACTGATGGACGCGGCAGCAGCGCATCGGCCCACCGACGACGCCAACGTCCCCCCACCGGGCCTGGTCATCGCCGACCCGGCCGGTCCGCATCGCGCCGCGGCGCTGGCCCTGGCCGCCGGGCATCATCAGCCGCTGGGCCTGATCCCCAGCCCGAGCCCGGTCATGCCCTTCATCGACCCGCCGGCGTTGTCGCAGTTCAACCGCAAGGTCATGACCGCCGCCGGGCAGAGCGGCGTGCTGAAAGAAGATCAGCCGGCCTGCCTCACGCTCGCGGGGGACTACCCCATGCGGTATCAGATCGAGGTCCGTGGCAAAAAGCACACGCTGGCCGTCGACGACCTGCTGGGCCGCGACAACGCCGGCCAACGCCACGCACTGGTCGGCCGCACCTTCGGCTCGCGCGAGCTGGCGCTGTACCAGGCGATGTGCAGCCTGTTCCTCCACGTCGACCGCACGCTGCTGTTCGACGATTACACCAATCGCAACGGCCCCGGCTTCGAGCAGTACCGCTTCGATGAAGCCAAGCGGGTCCTTGCCGATCACATGGCCGTGGCCCACGTCACCAACGAACTGGTGACGGTCGACAACTTCGAGAAGCTGACGACGCTCGGCGAGCCGTTCGACATGGTGTGGATCAACAGCTCGGGTCGGCCGCGGGACTGGGAGTTGTACGGCACGGGTCGGCGGCTTCGCCACGATGCGACGTCGATGCCGATCGGCTGGCCCCGGGTGATGTACATGGTGCACAGCTTCAGCGCCGCCACGCCCCACCGCACGGACAACCTCGCCGGCCGCGCGATGGTCGGCGGGGCGTACTGGTACTTCGGGGCGATTCATGAACCGTTCCTCAACGGCTTCACCCCGCCGGACCAGGTCGCCCGCCGTGCCGCAGCCGGCGAACCTCTCCTTACGGCGATGCGACAGACGCCCGGCATGCCGTTTCATCGACCCTGGAAACTCATGCTGTTCGGCGACCCGTTGATGCGGCTGCGCGACGCGCCGTTGGCGCGGACCGAGGTCGAGTTGCCCGATGCTTTCGAGCCGCAGCCGACGGAGTCGAGCCATGCCATGATGGGCGCGCCGGAGCGTGTCGATTGGGCGCTGCGGGTTCTGGCCGAGCCCGAGTCCAGCAAGCCCGGCGAACTGGCCCTGGCCTGTTACAGCCTGATGGGCACGGAGCACGAGGATCGGCTGGCCGAAGTGGACATGAACGTCGCCCGGCGCCATCCGGCCGCCGCGATGCTGGTCAAGCAGGTCGTCGACGCCCATCAACCGCCTGCGGAAAACGGCTCGCAGAGCCCGTAACCATCGGAATTGTGCTGAAATCGCATCAAATCGGCCGATAACGGGCCCCGGAGGTATTGTGCGCTCATGGCCAAGAAGACTCAGCCCCCCCCGACCCCACGCGGCACGTGGCAGCGACTGGCCTGGCTGACCCTGGCCGGGCTGTGGGCGTTCGCCGTCGTCGCCCTGGCCGGTTACAACCCGGCCGACCCGCCGAGCCACTTCGTGGTGCAGGGCGCGGCAGCCCAGGTCGACAACTGGGCCGGTCCCGTCGGGGCACAACTGGCCTACCACCTGTACTTCGTGCTCGGACCGGGGGTGTGGCTGTTGCTCGTGGGCATCGCCGCGGCGCTGGGAGCGGCCATGTTCGGGCGGCGTCTGCCGGACCTGCCCATCCGGGCGATCGGCGCGCTGGTCTGTACCATCGCCGCCAGCGGGATGATCGCCCTGTACATGCCGCACGC
Organism: uncultured Planctomycetaceae bacterium; assembly: GCA_964473545.1. Taxonomy (GTDB): domain Bacteria; phylum Planctomycetota; class Phycisphaerae; order Phycisphaerales; family Zrk34; genus CAYWKS01. The sequence goes on along the minus strand of CAYYPN010000138.1, from coordinate 863 downwards.
CGGCTCCATGCCCGAAGGCGCCGGCGGGCTGGTCGCCCTCTGGCTGGTCGATCTGCTGGTCGAACGCTTCGCCACCGCCGGCAGTGCGATCGGCCTGCTGGTCATGTTCTGCGTCGGCGCGGTCGTGGCCGTCGATGAACTGGTCGCGGCATTGCCCCGTTGGTTGGGCGCGGCGTTGGCCCGCCTCAGCCAGGTCCGCTTGCCCCGCCCCGTGCTGGTGGGACTGCCCTCGGCCATGATCGCCCGCCTGCGCCACGGCCGGAACGACTCGACCATGCTCCGCCCCAAACCCGTCTCCAACCGCTCCCGCCCCCGGAAGGACGAGCCTGCGGAGGATGTGGATGAGGATGAAGCCGATGGCATCGACCCCGATGCCGGCGGCCTGGGCGCGACCGAGTCGTTCGACCCTGAAGAACGCTCGGCCTCGGCGCGCCATCGCCGCGCCATCGAACCCCCGGAAGAACCGATCGAAGAAGAAATCCAAGCGGAAGCTGACGTTCAGGGCCCGCCCCCCCAACCCGCGGTCGGCAAGGCGCCGCTCGATGCCGATGCTTTGCGCGAGAAGATCAAGCGTCTGCCCATCACTTTCGCCAAGCCGTCGCAACCCGCGGCCCCGATGGCCGCGCCGCCACAGGACCTGTCGGGTTATCAGTTCCCGAACCTGGACCTGCTGGAAGAGCCCGAACACAACTTCAACGATCAGATCGCCCGCCACGTCCGCGAGCAGGCGGAGATCCTCGAGCGGGCGCTGCAGACCTACCGCATCGAAGCCGAGGTCGTCGCCATCGACGCCGGGCCGGTCATCACGCTCTACGAGGTCCAGCTCGCCCCCGGCACCAAGGTCGCCCAGATCAACAACATCG
>CAYYPN010000137.1:0-7802 GCA_964473545.1 uncultured Planctomycetaceae bacterium | reverse complement strand
ACGCCCGATTCGTCACGCTTCTGGCCCGCCGACGCATACGAACCCGGCCGCGACCAGAACAGCTTCGACAAGCAGATCGTCCGCAACTACCTGCAGGGCCTGTGCGACGAAGGCCAGTGGGACAAAACACCGCCCGGCCCGACGCTCCCGGCGCAAGTCGTCGAGAAAACCATGGCCCGCTACCGCGAAGCCTACGAACAGCTCACCGGCGAATCGATCGACGTGTAACCGGCTATCCCCCGTGGCGCGCGCCAATGTTGCAAAACGCGTCCCTTCAGCGGATGTTTTCGACATCATGAAATCGGCGATATCGCCGCGCCACCGCCGCCCGCCCGGACGGGTTGTTCGGCCCCCCCAAAAAACGGACGAAAAACGCAGCCTTGGCGCGCACCATTCGGCACGCGCCGGTCATTAAAATCGCGATAAACGCCTCTCGGTCCGAAACGTCCCCCATACGCGGGAAAATGCGCCGTAACCCTCGCCTTCCCGCACCGGCGCTATCACAGGCCAACCGTCCACCCGGTGCGGCTCGCTCAAGCGAGCCGCGCCAACCAGGCGTGCCAGGTAACACCCCGCCGCCCGGGTGAACAAAGCAACACACGTCCGGGCTATTGGGGGAACAACTGGGCTTCGATGCGTGACATGAACTGATCGGGTTCGTCATGGGCGATCGCTGCCCAGCGGTCAAGCCAGTCGTTGTCGGCGCGGACTTCCTGGGCGAGGACGATCAGCCAGGCGAGGCCGTCGCGGTCGTTGGTGGTTTCGCGCAGGAGGGTGAGTTTGCGCATGGCGTCGTCGGGGTTTTCGAAGCCGGCGCGTTGGAGGATCTGGGCGGCGTGTTCGTGGTCGAACTCGGGGCAGATGACCAGGTCGGCGACGGAGCCGAATGAGGGATCGGGCAGGACGTGGCGGCCGAAGCGGCGGGTCACGAACCCGCGCGCCAACGTTGCGTGCAGCGCCAGGTCCAGGCGGAGTTGTTCTTCGGGTCGCAGGCGATCGTCCGCTTCGTAGCCCATGCGCCGCGCGAGGTAGCGAAACGCCGGCGTCGTCGGGTCGGGCGCTTCCAGGTCCTTCGCCGAGCCGCGCAGCATGCGCAGGCCGTTGATCAGTTGCCGAAAGAAGTCGTAACACCGTGACAGACGATCGGCATCTTCGCGGGCGATCACGCCGACGTCCTTCAGCGTGACCAGCGCCTCATGAATGCGCGGCGTGCGCAGGGCCTGGTTGTGTCGGCCGTACTGGACCTGCATGATCTGCACGGCGTACTCGACGTCGACCAGCCCGCCGGGCGAGTACTTGGCGTTGAAGCGGTCGCTGCGTTTCTGGCGGTACTGCATCCGCCGCATCTCCCACAGCGGCTCGAGCTCGATGCTGTCGCTGATGTAAACGATCGCATCGCGCGCCGTGCGGATCGCCAGCGCCAGGTCGTCGTCACCGGCGATGGGTCGCAACCGCACCAGGGCCATCCGCTCGAACGCCTGGGCATCGCCATCCCTGGCGTAGTAGTTGTCGAACGTCTGGCGGCTCACGGCCAGCGGGGCGTTCCTGCCGTACGGCCGCAGACGCAGGTCCACGCGGAAGATGCCCTCCTGCTTGGCTTCGATGCTGTTGGCGACTTCACGGGCGAAGAGGTTGTAGAACGCGCCGGTGTGAATGGACTCGGCCCCATCGGTGTGGCCGGCGCCTTCGTAGACGAAAAGCAGCTCGATGTCGCTGGCGTACCCGAGGGCCGCGCCGCCGAGCTTGCCCAGCCCGCAGATCGCCCACGGCGCGGGGGTGCCGTCTTCCTTGCGGGGCGTGCCGTACGGCTCGGTCAGGCGGTCGTAGGCGAGCTTGGCCGCGGCCCCCACGACGACCTCCGCCAGGTCGGTCAGGCGTTCGGCGAACGCGCGAAAATCCACCTCCTGCCGCAGGATGTGATCGAGGTCGATGTGAAAGACCTCGCGATCCTTGAAGCGATTGAGCGCGGCCCGCTTGTCCGATGGCTTGTTCGCCTGCGCCAGTTCGGCGGCGAGGCGTCGGGCCAAATCGTCGCGCGACGCGGCCGGCGGTTGCGGGTGTTCGTCGTGGGCGAGGATCGGCCGCAGGGTCTCGTACTGCAGGCGAATGAAATCCTCCCACAGAAAATCGCTCGCCCCCAGCAGCCGGGCCAACCGCTGCATCGCCCGCGGATCGGCCAGCAGCGACAGCCAGTCGCCCGGCTCGTCCCGCCGCAGCAGGTCCTCGACCATCTGCTCGAACCGCGCCAATGCCGTGTAAGGATCCGGGCTCTTGTCGAGAAAGTACGTGAACTGCTTGGTGAACAGCACGGCCATCTTCACGCGGTCGAGCGTGGCCTCGTCGCGCACCGGCATGCCGCGGGCGTCGACGAACTCGATCACGTCCTTGACCTGGTCGGCCTGCGTGTCGATGTGCACGCGCTCGATGCTCATGCCCATCAGCGACAGCGCGTTGGAAAGCGAGTAGAGGAACGCCGGCGTGTCCTGGGCGACGATCGAGAGCTTGGTCCGCTGCGCGTCGCTGACATCCAGGTCGATGCGCACCGGGTAAAGCACCGGCTGGGTTTCGATGTCCAGTCGGCTCAAGCGCTGGGTGACCATCTCGTTGACGTGGTGCCTGGCCGCGGCGGCGCTTTCGGGCGAACCGGAGGCCAGCCCGCCGATCGTGCGCTCCAACGCGTCGGCGAACCGCGCGGCGAATGTGTCCAGGTCCACCGACGGATCGAGCTCGCCTTCGAAGCAGTCGACGATGCGGCGTTGTGGTGAGCGGTCGATTGTTGGCTTGCGAGGTCGTCGAACGTGCGTCGGCTTGCGCGCCGTCGGCCGCGAGGGCTCGGGCGAACTCGGCCGCTGGTACGTGAACACCTCGCCGCGGCGAATGCTCAGGCCCATCCCCGCCATCACCCCGGCGATCAGCGAAAACTCCGAAGGGTAGTCCAACGCCAGCACGGTCACCGTGACACGCTCACGCGCCGGGGCGTCGACCATCACCCGCACCGGCCGCTCGGCCGACAGATCCGCCAGGGCCTCGATGTGCGACGCGACCTGGTCGAGATCGAACCGCTCAAAGTAAACCGGCTCGACCCGTTCGAGGTGGCTGGCGATCAGCGCAGGGTCCACCCCCGGCAGACGCTCGCGCAGTTGTTCAACGGTCGGCGCCATGAGTGCATTGTACGAAAGTTAAAGCCCACGGATGGCTGATGTATAACGCCCACGGATGGCCATCCGTGGGCTTTGGGGATGCGGGCGAGTGGTTCTACCTTCCGGGGGGCTTAGATGTCGTGGTACAGGTAGAACTCGTGCGGCGTCGGACGCAGGCGGACCGGGTCGACTTCCTCCTCGCGCTTGTACTCGACGTACTTCTCAACCAGGTCGTTGGTGAACACGTCGCCGGCCAGGAGGAAATCGTGGTCGGCGTCGAGGGCGTCGAGGGCCTTGTCGAGGGAGTCGGGGACCTGCGGGATGTCGGCCAGCTCCTCGGGGTCGAGGTCGTAGAGGTTGCGGTCCATGGGGGTGCCGGGGTCGATCTTGTTCTGCACGCCGTCGAGGCCGGCCATGAGCATCGCCGACAGGGCGAAGTAGGGGTTGCACGAGGCGTCGGGGCAGCGGAGTTCGACGCGGGTGGCTTTTTCGCTGGAGGCGTAGCGTGGGATGCGGATGCAGGCCGAGCGATTGCGCTGGGAGTAGGCGATGTTGACCGGGGCTTCGAACCCGGGGACCAGTCGCTTGTAGCTGTTGGTGGTGGGTGCGATGAGGGCGCACAGTGCGGGCAGGTGCTTGAGCAGGCCGCCAATGTAGTGCAGGCCGGTTTCGGAGAGGTTGGCGTAGCCCGAGCCGTCGTACATGACGTTCTTGCCGTTTTTCCAGATCGACTGGTGGGTGTGCATGCCCGAGCCGTTGTCGCCGAACAGGGGCTTGGGCATGAAGGTGGCGACCATGCCGTTGTCGCGCGCGACGTTTTTGATGATGTACTTGTACATCATGAGCTTGTCGCAGATCGCGACCATGGTGTCGAAGCGGAGGTCGATCTCGCACTGGCCGCCCTGGGCGACCTCGTGGTGGTGCAGTTCGACGTCGATGCCGGCGTCGAGCATCTTCATGACCATCTCGCTGCGCAGGTCCTGCAGCGTGTCGCTGGGCATGACCGGGAAATACCCTTCCTTCGGGCGCGGCTTGTAGGCGAGGTTGGCGCCGCCTTCCTCGGCGTCGGAGTTCCAGTTGCCCTCGACCGAGTCGACTTCGTAGAAGCAGCTATTGGACTGGTTGGAACTGTACCGCAGGCTGTCGAAGACGAAGAACTCCGCCTCGGGCCCGAAGTAGGCGGTGTCGCCGATGCCGGTTTTGTTGAGGTACTCGATGGCCTTCTGGGCGATGTAGCGCGCGTCGCGGGTGTACTTCTCGCCGGTGATCGGATCGGAGATGTTGCAGATGATCGAGAGGGTGGGCACGCGGCAGGCCGGGTCGACGATGGCGGTCGCCGGGTCGGGCATGAGGAGCATGTCGGATTCGTGAATCTGCTGGAAGCCTCGGATCGACGAGCCGTCGAAGCCCAGGCCTTCGGTGAACAGATCTTCGTCGAGCTCCTTCACGGGGATGGAAAAGTGCTGCATCATGCCGGGCACGTCGGTGAACTTGAAGTCCACGAACTGCACGTCCTTTTCCTTGGCCAGCGCCACCACTTCTTTCGGTGTCATCGGTTGCTCCTGTCGTTGCGATGTGAGGTTAAAAGCGACAAACGTGAGGGGGCGTCAGACACCCCGAGCAGCCCATACTGTTGATACGCTGGCGGAGGCGCAAACGCAAGGCCAGCGATCCGGCCGCCGCCGTCGCCCCGGGCTTGCCGGCAAACAAACGCACCCCCCATGCCCGGGCGGGCGCAGGGGGTGCGCGGTAATTAAGCGTCAGGTTGTCCCGTCGGCGGCGAATGCCCGTTTATGCGGCAGCCGCCGCGCCGTTGCATTCACTCACTTGATGAACAGCATCTCCTGGTACGTCGGCAGCGGCCACAGGTCGTCGGCCACGTACTCTTCCAGCTCGTCGACGTACCGGCGCACCTCGAGCATCTTCGGAAGCACCTCGTCGCGGCAGAAGCAGCAGTGCTTGTCCGGATCGTCGAAGCCGTCTTCCCTGGCCTTGAGTTCATCCAGGTCGTTGCTGGCATCCTGGAGCTTGGCGATCAGGTCGGTGACCTTGCTGATCGTCTTGTGGTCCGGCTCGATGCCGACGGTCTTGAGGTTCGCCAGCGAACTGGCCAGCTCGTTCTGGTACCGCACGGCGGCGGGGAAGATCATCGTGCGCACCATCTCGAGCACGAGGTTGGACTCGACGTTGATTTTGCCGATGTACTGCTCGGCGTAGACCTCGTAGCGGCTGTGCAGCTCGCGCGGGGTGAGGACGCTGAACTTTTCGAACAGCGCTTCGACGGCCTTGTCCTTGAGCACGGGCAGGGCGTCGGCGCTGGTCCGCAGGTTGGGCAGGCCGCGCTGCTCGACCGCTTCCTTGTGCCACTCGTCGCTGTAGCCGTCGCCGTTGAACACGATGTTGTCGCACTCGGCCCAGACGTCCTTGACGATCTTTTCGACGGCTTTGCCGAGCTTCACGGGCGTGCTGGTGTCGGCGGCGTCGAGGATGTTGCAGCAGTGTTCGAGGCTCTCGGCCATGATCGTATTGAGCACGACCAGGGGGCCGGCGATGGACTGGCTGGACCCGACGGCGCGGAACTCGAAGCGGTTGCCGGTGAAGGCCATCGGGCTCGTGCGGTTGCGGTCGCCCGAGTGCTTGGGCACCGGCGGGATCACGTCGACGCCGACGTTCAGCAGATCCTTTTTGGCGGTGATGGGCTTGCCTTCGGCGATGCTCTCCATGATCTGGGTCAGCTCGTCGCCGAGGAAGACCGAGAGGATGGCCGGCGGGGCTTCGTTGGCGCCGAGGCGGTGGTCGTTGCTGGCCGAGGCGACGGCCGCCCGCAGGAGCTTGGACCACTTGCACACCGCGCGGATCATCGCCGAGCAGAACACGAGGAACTGCGCGTTTTCCGCCGGGGTGTCGCCGGGATCGAACAGGTTGCCGGCCGTGGCCGAACCCATCGAGTAGTTCAGGTGTTTGCCCGAGCCGTTGACGCCGGCGAAGGGTTTTTCGTGCAGCAGCGCGATCATGCCGTACTTCTTGGCCACCTTCTGCAGGGTGACCATGATCAACTGCTGATGGTCGGTGGCGACGTTGCCGTACTCGAACACCGGGGCGACTTCGTACTGGCCCGGTGCGACCTCGTTGTGGCGGGTCTTGACCGGGATGCCCAGCTTGAACAGCTCGCGCTCGACGTCGAACATGCATGCGAGCACGCGCTCGGGGATCGCGCCGAAGTAGTGATCGTCGAACTCCTGGCCCTTGGGCGGGGCGCTGCCGAAGAGCGTGCGCTCGGCGGCCATCAGGTCGGGCCGGGCGTAGTAGAACGCCTTGTCGATCAGGAAGTACTCCTGCTCGGCGCCGGCGGTCGAGCTGACGAACGCGCCGTCGTTGCCGAAGTACTTGAGCACGCGCTGGGCCTGGGCGTTGAGCGCCTGCATCGACCGCAGCACGGGGGTCTTCTTGTCCAGCGCCTCGCCGGTCCACGACACGAACGCGGTCGGGATGCACAGCGTGGTGCCGTTGGGATTCTCCATGATGTAGGCGGGGCTGGTGACGTCCCAGATGGTGTAACCGCGCGCCTCGAAGGTCTGGCGGATCCCGCCCGAGGGGAAGCTTGACCCGTCGGGCTCGCCCTGGATCAGGTTCTTGCCCTCGAACTGGCCCAGCGTGCCGCCGGCGCCGTCGGGATCGAAGAAGCTGTCATGCTTCTCGGCGGTCGCGCCGGTCAGGGGATAGAACACGTGGGCGTAGTGGGTCGCGCCACGATCGGTCGCCCAGTCCTTCATGGCCGCGGCCACGGCGTCGGCGACCGACTGGTCCAACTCCCCGCCGGTCTCGATCGTCTGCTTCAACGACTTGTAGACGTTCTTGGGCAGGCGGGCGGCCATCTCCTTGAAATTGAACACGTTCTCGCCCCAGACGCTGCTGGTCGGCGTGCTCTTGAAGTCGAAGGTCGACTCGGTCGGCGGGGCGGTCGCAATGCTGGCGATCGCCGTCTGGCGGATAGCATGACTCATGGGTCAATCAACTCCACAATCTCGGGTAAGGGGTCGGTTCGGGACGCCGCGCTACGTCGGCGACGGGTCAGTATCCACGCAAAGCCCTTGCCAATCCATATTACAAGCGTCAAACACTGGGCGTGTGCCTAAATAGCGCGCATCGGCGGGGCTCGACGCCGTACTTGCAGGCAGGCCAGCGCTGAAATGTCACGACCCCGGGTCCCCCTGCACGCTGGCAGCGCATGACCTCGCCCCGCACGCGCGGAGGCATGCGCGGCAATGCCGCAGGCGCGGAAGAACGCGGCGATGGATTGCCGTTTGCAGCCTGTAACGGGCGAGGGTCGGGTCTACAATGCAAGTCATGACCATGGCCCACGACCACGTTTTCAACCTCGTCAGCGAATACCAGCCCGCCGGCGATCAGCCCCAGGCCATCGACGCCCTGGCCCGGGGCTTCCGGGGCTTCCGGGGCTTCCGGGGGGGCGACGGCGAACGCCGCTACCAGGCCCTGCTCGGCGTGACCGGCTCGGGCAAGACCTTCACCATGGCGCATCTCATCGAGCGCCTCGCCCGCCCGACCCTCATCATCAGCCACAACAAAACCCTCGCCGCCCAGCTCTACGAAGAAATGCACGAGCTGTTTCCACGCAACGCCGTCAGCTACTTCGTCAGCTAC
>CAYYPN010000136.1:0-7817 GCA_964473545.1 uncultured Planctomycetaceae bacterium | reverse complement strand
CCACGCCGGCCACGACGAGGTCGTCGGCACCGTCGGCGAGGCGCCCGACGCGATCCACATCGTCGAAAGCCCCGAAGACGTGCAGCAGCTTCCCTTCGGGCCCCAGACCGAGAAGATCGTCTACCTCACCCAGACCACGCTGTCGATGGACGACGCGAACGTGATCATCGCCGCGATCCGCGAGAAATATCCCCACGTCAAGAACCCGCCCAGCGATGACATCTGCTACGCCACGACCAACCGTCAGCATGCGGTGCGCCACCTCGCGCCGGAAGCGGACCTGTGCATCGTGGTCGGGTCGAAGAACTCGTCCAACAGCGTCCGCCTGACCGAGATCTCCGCAAGCTCGGGTTGCCCGGCGCACCTGGTCGACGACGTCAGCGAGATCGACCCGGCCTGGATGCAAGGCGTGGACACGCTGCTGCTGACCGCCGGCGCCAGCGCGCCCGATCACCTCGTGCAGGCGATCATCGAGCATCTCATGGACCAGCACGGCGCGAAGTTCGAACTGCGCGACGGCGTCAAGGAAGACATGCACTTCGAACTGCCCCGGTCCCTGCGCGTGCTGCGCGAACAGGCGGTATGAGGGCGCGGCAGCGAAGCTCGAATGTCGAATGACGAATCAAAACCGAACCCCGACGGCCCGGTGCATTTCTTCGACTTGACCGCCGCGGCTTTGCGCGAGCTGGTGCAGGCCTGGGGGATGCCCAAGTTCCGGGCCGCGCAATTGCTCCAATGGGTCTACGAACGCGGCGTCACCGACCCCCGGAATATGACGGACTTGTCCAAGGTCGATCGCGAAAGCATCGCCGAGCGGATCGTGTTCGAGCACTGGCAGGTGAACCAGCAACAACACGCCACCGACGGCACACACAAGCTTCTGCTGCAAAACGCGGAATGCCGAATGCGGAACTACCACACCGAATGCGTGGCGATTCCCGCCGAATCGCGCGACTCGGGCAGGCCGCGCGTCACCGCGTGCATCAGCTCGCAGGTCGGTTGCCCGGTCGGTTGCCGCTTCTGCGCCTCGGGCCTCGGCGGGTTGGAAGCGAACCTGACCGCCGGGCAGATCGTCGAGCAGGTCCATCACTTGAATGCGGAATCGGGAAGGCGGAATGCGGCATCGCGTGCTGCCATCACGAACATCGTCTTCATGGGCATGGGCGAACCCTTGAGCAATTACAACGCGGTGACACAGGCGATCCGCACGCTCAACGCCCCGTGGGGTTTCAACCTCTCGGCCCGACGCATCACACTCTCCACCGTGGGACTGCCGGCGCAGATTCGACGACTGGCCGATCAGTTGGATTTGCCGATCACGTTGGCGATCAGCCTGCACGCGCCCAACGATGCGTTGCGACGCGAGCTGATTCCCTGGGCCGAACGCACGAGCATCGAGTCGATCATCGACGCCGGGCGTTATTATTTTCAACAGACCGGCCGCGAGGTGACGCTGGAGTACATCCTGTTGCGCGGCGTGAACGATCGACCCGAACACGCGAAGGAACTGGCGCAGGTGGCGCGCTCGTTGCGGTCGAACGTCAACCTGATCCGTTACAACGAGGTCGGCGGGATGCCGTTCAATCGTCCGGACTCGGCTGACGTGCACCGTTTCCAGCAGGTGCTGCGTCAGGCCGGGGTCAACGCCCACATCCGCGCCAGCCGCGGCCGCGACATCGCCGCGGCCTGCGGCCAGTTGCGGCATGAGACGTCCACATAAAGCCGCAATCCCAAGGGGATCGCGGTTTCATGGCGGATCGGGGATACTGGTTCACCATGTCGATACGCCTCGTCTTAACCTGCCGGGCCATGCTGATCGTGCTCGGTGCTGCTAACGCCGCCACGGCCCAGGAACCGCTGGCGGATCGTTGGGTGTTCAGCTTCAGCTACGGCCGCAGCGACAAGGACGTCAAACGCATCAAGGACCTGGTCGATACCGCGGCGGCGCACGGGCTAAACGGCCTGGTGCTGTCGTCATTCGGCGTCGACGGCATCACCCGCTGGCCGAAGGAAGATGTCGCCCGCCTGCGCGCCTTGGCGGCGTATTGCCGCGAGCGCAACATCGAGCTGATTCCCACAGGGCTTTCGGTGGGCTACGGCGGCGGGGCGCTGGGGCACGATCGCAGTTTTGCCGCGGCGTTGCCGACCACGATCCGCCTGATCGCGCGGCATGGTCGGCTCGTGCCCGATCCCGGCGACAACCTGCTGGTCAACGGCGACCTGGAGGACCATCACGCAGATCGTTTTACCGGTTACCGGTTCCATGATCGGCCGGGTGAGGTGAGCTTTGTCGACGCCAACGCCGCGTCGGGCGCCGCGTGCATCCGCTTTGAAAACTTCGGCAAGCACGAACACGGCAATGCCCGCATCGCGCAGACGGCCAAGCTCGAGCCCGGCTACAGCTACCGGCTGACGTTTCGGTTGAAGACCGAGAACCTGCAACCGGTCAGCGGGCTCAAGGCGATGTTCCTGGCCGATGGACGATCGCTGACGGATTTGCATCCGCGCGTCGAACCCACACAGGACTGGACGACAATCACGCTCGACCACGTACAGGCCGACGCCAACGCCGTGACGGTTTACGTCGGCATGTGGGCAGGCCAAAGCGGGCGGTTCTGGGTAGATGACCTTCAACTGCGGCGGGCGAGCGACTTGTCGGACATCGTACGTCGCGAAGGGACACCGCTTGCATTGCGCAGTATGGATCGTGAGGTCACGTTCGTCGAAGGCCGCGACTTTGCGCCGATCCGGTGCCTGCGCCGGTCCGAGCCGGTGAAACTGCCGGCGGGTTCGACGATCCGCGAAGGCGAGTCGCTGGAACTGGACTGCTACAAGGTTCCGTCGGTATCGCACAGTTGGGGCGAGCAGATCAGCCTGTGCATGAGCAACCCCGCGTTGTACGACTACTGGCGCGAGCAGTTGCAGGCCTTGTACCGGGTCGTGCCATTTAAGCGGTTTCTGTTGTCGATGGATGAGATACGCAACGGCGGCGGGTGCCGGACTTGCCGCGAGCGCGGGCTGAGCATGGCCGAGATTCTCGGCGATTGCATCACCCGTCAACACGACATGCTCAGGGCGCTCGATCCGAACATGCAAGTGCTGATCTGGTCGGACATGCTCGACCCGGCCCACAATGCGCACAACCACTACTACGGCATCGTCGGCGACTTTACCGGTTCGTGGCGGCACGTGCCGCGCGACCTGACGATCATGTGCTGGTATCACAAGATTCGTGAGCCGTCGCTGGCGTTCTTCTCCGAGCACGGCTTCGCGACGATGGGGGCCGCCTACTACGACGCCGACGACCTGACCGGCTCGCGCCAATGGCTGGAGTCATTGCGGCGCACACCGGGCGCCAAGGGCATCCTGTACACCACGTGGGAGCGGAAGTACGACCTGCTGGGCGCATTCGGTGACATGGTCAGCGGACAGCAGCGGTAACGCACGTCCAGGTTGGTGTTAAGCGAAACGAGGGTCCAGGTTACATCTTCTCTTCTACCGTATACAGCCACCAGCGCTTCTTCGCTGATGCACGACTGGAGGCTTGGCGCTGGCAGTAGATGGTCATGATCGCATCGGGGTCGGTGCGGAGTTTGTACCAGTGGCGGCGGAGATAGAGTTCGCCGCTGCCGCCTTCGCGATCGCTGGTCTTCCATTCCTCGAGCAGATCGACGATCTCGTAGGTCGCCCCCCGCCATGTGAAATGCGTCGGCAGCCCCGGCTCGCCGCACGCCATCGCCCGCGGGTCGAACGTCCCGGCGGCGGGCTGGATCGGTTCGCTGATGAATTGCGATTGAGACATGGGGCTGTCTCTGACATTCCCGAGTCGATGCTTCGCTTTGGCCCGGCGTAAAAGCTATGTGCCCAGTTCATCCAGTCGTTGGTGAATGAGTTGCTGCAGGCGTCGGGCGACCTGCTTGTACACGTCGGGGCTGGCGCCGATGGGGTCGTCGATGGGGCCGTCGGGGTCCATCATGTGTACGCAGTCGGCGGCGTCGGGGGCCAGGTTCAGCACCGCGGCGCGGTGCATGTCGGTCATGCAGTAAACGGCCTCGGCCTGCTGAATATGCTCGCGGGTCAGCGGGCGGGAAGCATGATCGTGCGGCTCGATGTCCAGTAGCTTGACCGCATCGATCGCCTCGGGCGTGGCCGGCGCGCCGTGACCGGCGAACGCGCCGGCGCTGAGCACCTGCCAGCCGGTTTCATCCAGCCGTTCGGGCTTGACGTTGAGCCGCTTCGCCAGTTCGTGGCGGGCGATGGACTCGGCCATGGGCGAGCGACAGGTATTGCCGGAACAGACGAAGAGGATGGATCGTTGCATGAGCTTGCGAATGTAGCGTTGGTCGTGGACGCCTTCGCGGAGCACGTCGACCTTGCCCGCGGCGGAGACCTTGATGACGGTGGACGGCTTGGCGTAGCGGCTGTGGCCGCCGTCGAGGATGAGGTCGACGTCGGCGCCGATGGCCTGTTCGGCGGCGGCGGCGGTGTGGGGCGGCATCTGGCCGGCCAGGTTCGCGCTCGACGCCACGACCGGCCCATCGACCGCCCCCAGCAGTTCCGCCGCCACCGGATCATCGGGGCAGCGCAGCCCGATCGTGTTCTTGTGGTAAAGCCGGCGACCGAGCGATTCGTCCAAACCCATCGCCGCGAGGCGCGACTGGATCACCTCGTCAGCCACCTCGGCCACGATCGTGACCGGTCCGGGCATGGTCTTTCGCACCAGCCGCCGCAGCGCCGGTTGATGATCGAGGTCGACGTACATCGCCACCGCATCGGGGTCGGGCAGGTGGACGCCGAACGGTTTGTCATCGTGGCGCTGTTTGAGGGTGACCAGGCGTTCCATGCCGCGGTCGCTGGCCACGGCGGCGCCGACGCCGTACACAGTTTCGGTGGGGAAGACGACCAGTCCGCCGCGGCGCAGCAGCTCAGCCCCGCGGGCGATCGCCTTGTCACGCTGAGCGGCAGGCTCACATGGCATCACAGCAGCGGACATACATCGCTCCAATCGCTCGCCCCAATCATACGTCCGCCGCGGGGACGAGGCTGGTCGTGGCCGCGGGGAGCGTGACGACCGGGCCGGCCTCGACTTCCAGCACCAGGCCGTGCGACGGGTCGATGTCGATCACGCGACCGGTCAGTTGTCGGCCGTCGGCCTCGACGGTGATGCGCTGCTGCACGAGGCCGGCCCGACCGCGCCACGCCCGCACCAGTGCCGCGTCGGGTTCACCCAGCGCCTTGTCCAGTTCATCGAGCAACAGGTCCAGCACACGCAGGCGGTCGACAAAGCATTCCAGCCAGGTCAGCGACGTGACGCGTCGCCGGAGGGTCGGGCCCAGGTGGGCCGGGTCGAGGCTGACGTTCAAGCCGACGCCCAGCAACGCGCAGCCGGGCAGCGGCGTGTCGACCAGCGTGCCGGCGAGTTTGCGGCCGTCGACGAAGATGTCGTTGGGCCAGCGCACCTCCGGATGCAGCCCGGTCAGCTTGGCGACGACTTCGGCGATGGCCAGCGATCCGGCGAGCATGAGCCGATCGACCGGTTCGTCGGGTCGGGCCAGGACGATGCTCATGAGCAGTTGCCGGCCGGGTCGACTGAGCCAGACGCGCCCGAGGCGGCCGCGGCCGGAGGTCTGGTGATCGGCGACGACGACGTAGCCGTCGAAGTCGCGCACGGTCGCCGCCTGTTCGACGAGGCTTCGGGCGATGTCCTGCGTGCTGGCGGTCTGGCGGTAAACCAGCGTGCGGCGACCGGTGCGACCGGCGTGACGCGACTCGATGTACCGGCTCCAGCAACCGATCCCCGTTGACGCCAGCCGCACGCCGTGCTGCGGATGCCGATCAATCACGCACCCCACATCGACCAGGCGATCGACCCGGTCGCCAGCCACCGGGACCGTCAACCCGGCGCGTCGCGCGAGCACGGCCATGGTCATCGAGGCGTCGGCTTCGAGCAACGCATCCAGTACCGCCAGCGCCGGCTGATCGACGGGTTCTTCGGTCATGGCCCAATCATACCAGCGCCACGCCGGCGGCCGCTGCAAGTTCACGTTCGGCGTCGATGTTTCCGATAGCGACAGGGTAAGGCGAAGCATCGGCTGCCTCGGGCTATGATGGGTTGTGCCCGGCAGGCCCCACGCCACGACGGGCGTAGAAGTTCCATGAGCCGCAACCTCTCGGTCAATTCGATCGATCCGGGAACGCGACGGCTGGTTGGCGCGATCAACCGGCGGGTATTCGCCGGCGACCGACATTTCGATCGCCACGGGCATTTCAATTCGCTGCGCGTTGTCGATCGACCCACCGATTATTTCTACGCACTGCCGGGTGAACAGCGCGAGCCCAACGCCGTGTTCGATCGCCTGCGCTGGGGCGGGCAGGTCGTCGTCGCCTCGCGGAATGAGGACGAGATTCGCCGCCTCGCCCAGGCGTATCGCCCGCCGGCGGGGTTCGTGCTGGAACGCGGGCCGCGCAGCCTGCGCCTCGGTTCACTGTTCGGCCTGCTGCCGATCGGCGGATCACGCTGGCACTACCTCGTCGCCCGCAAGACCCATCTGATCCGCCCCGGCGGCACGAGCGACCGGTTCACCTTCCACGTCGAGCTGATCCGCCCGCCCGCGGCCGATCATTACGTGGTGTTCAAACGCGTGCCCAACTACGGCGCGGTGATGGTGCGGCTCAAGCAACGCTTCCCCCAGACCGCCGAGTCGAACCTGGCCATGCGTGCCCGCAAGCTGGTCGATCGCATCTTCCCGGTCTTCCTCACGCGCGAGGCGGCGTTCCTGCGACTGCTGCAGAAATACCTCCCGCCCGAGCTGCGCCATCGCGTCCCCCACCTCGTCGGCGTTGACCGCGGCAACGACGGCCTGGCCCGCAAGCTGTGCATGAACTGGCTGCGCCTCGGCACCGAGCCGATCACCCAGATGCAGTTCGCACGCCAGGCCACCGAACTGTTGCAGGCCCTGCATGAACAGGTGCGGCTGATTCACCTGGACCTGCGCATGGACAACATCGTCATCACCGAGCGCGGGGTCGGGTTTGTCGACTTCGGGTCGGCGGTGCGCATGGACGAGGACCTGTCCCAGAGCCCGATGCTCGAAACGCTGTTCAGCGAGATGATGTCGACCAGCCAGATTCAACGCCTGCTCGGGCACATGAAGGACACGGGCAAGGTGACCAGCGAGACCCTGACGCGCGGGCACCAGAAGATCGACAAGGCGGCGGACCTGTTCTACCTGGCGATGCAGATCGCCCGGCCGCATACGTCGCCCGACCTGACGCCGCTGATTCAATGGGATGACCAGAGCCAGACCGCCAAACGGATCGATCGACTGACCTCGCGCATCCTCCGGCCTGTCAACCCGGCGCAACCGGAACACACGTCGGCGGCGGCGATCCTGGCCGACCTGCGCCGCATCGAGGCGGGCCTGTCGGCCGAACAGCCGGTGCCGGCCCTGGGCTGACATTTGGATATATTGACCCGGCCCTTCGCTTCGCTCAGGGACCGGCTTGCCGGTAGACTGAACACCAGACCCAACCACTCGATCGGGGCGAACCATGTCCGACCAACCGACTGCCCACGCAGTGACGTTTCACGCTTACCCGAAGTTGCTGTTCACCTGGCCGTTGCTGGCGGCGGGGACGCCCCGGGCGATGCGGTCGGCCACGAACGGTTGTAGAAACCTCGCGCGATCGACTCATGCCGCCGGCCGGCTTCGCCGATGAATCCCACGGATCGGTTGGGTGATCGGGAGCTATCGGTATGGCCCAGTTGAAGATCGTCGCACACTACCGGGACGGCCGGACCCTGCGGGGGACGACCG